>CALWCO010000036.1 GCA_944376455.1 uncultured Clostridia bacterium | reverse complement strand
AACTCTATTTTACCACAGATTTGTATGAACTCCTTTTTTTTCTCTCCACTGTTGCACTTAATAGTATAATTCACCAAGGCGTAAAAACGGGACGGGCAGATGCCCGTCCCGTTGCATTATTCTTCCTCGTCGGGTGCCTGTCCGTCGTGCGCCGCCCACAGGCATTCGCCCAAGGAAAAGTCCGTGAATTTCGCCCGAAAAGAGGAATTTTCCGGACTGCAGGCGTATATGCCGAATCGGATCGTGCCGTTTGCGGCGTGCAGGTGGCAGATGCGCATCTGACGGAAAGTAACGCCGTCATACGAACATTCCAAGCGAAAGTCATCGGCCCTGCGGCTCAAGCGGTACCATACGCTCTTGATCGAAGCGTCGATTTCCGTGGTCGCCCAATCGGAATATCCGCCGTTGGTCACGACGCTGCCCAGGTGCTGAAAGACATCGTTTTCATATTCGACGGACGCTTTCAGCCAGTTTTCGCTGTCGAGATAGACGACGATGCCGCACTGGTCAAAGCGGTGCTTGCTTTCAAACTGCGTTCGCACGGTAAAAGAAAAAAATTTTTCGTCGCTTTCAAGCTGAAAAACCGGCGCATTGTCATTGCGGAAGTGATAATATGTTCTTTGCCAAAGGTCGGTGAAAGGCTTTGTGAGAACGGTGACGCTGTCGTCCGTGAGCGTGCAGCTCGCCGGTTCCCGCGTCCATGCGAATCGAGTGAGATCAGGTTTCATGATGGTTTCCCTCCGATCGGTTCGGGGTTTTGCCCCCTGCCCCGCAAGTTGTTTGCGGGGCAGGGGCGCATACCCTGTATATAAGCATTATACCGCGTCCGTCCGTCGCCGTCAAGACTTTTTCTTTCATCGGTATAGATCAAAACGTTTTATTTCCTTTTGCCTGACAAGAAAACAGTAAAAAGAAGTATCCATGTCTGAAAAAACGCAATGTGTGTTGTAACAATATTTCTTTCTTTGTATATGGAAAAATAAAAAAATTTCTGATAAAATTTATTTTTATCCCGTTTCATTTCCTTGACAATTTCCTAAAAACGGATATAATGTTAGATACCCTAACAATATGGGCTCTTTTTATTTTTTGAGGTGTTTGATGGATAAAAGACACGTCGGCGGGGCAGTGAGGACGTTGACGCACCGCATCAATCGGGCGATCGACAACATTCCTGCCGTCAAGGAAAATCAAAATTTGACGGGTATCCGTATTTGGATGTTGAATTTTCTCTTCCGCAATGAAAATACGGACATCTTTCAAAGGGACGTGGAGGCCGAATTCGGCGTCAGCCGCGCAACGGCGACCGTGCTTTTGCAGTCGATGGAGCAGGACGGCATCATCCGCCGCTTGTCCGTCGAGCGGGATGCGCGGCTCAAAAAAATCGTGCTGACCGAAGAGGCGCGGGAGCTTCGCCGCCGTTTGCAGACCCAACTCGAACGGGTGGAAAAACAGCTCGTCAAGGGCTTTTCCGAAGAAGAGCTCGCGGCGTTTTTCGATTACGTCGATCGCTTTGCCCGCAACATGGAGGAGTTCGTCTGACAGGACCAATTGTTCCGTTGATTGCAGGCATGCCCCGCATGAATAATGTGTTTATTTTTTTGTAAGCGGGGAAACATCGGCAAAAACAGAACCGATTAAGATAAAAATTTATAAAAAAATCAATTGTTAAGGAAGAAATCGAAAAAGGAGTTAAGGAGCATGGTAAAAACATTGTCCAAGAGTATTCGGGAATATAAGACGCCTTCCGTCTTGTCCCCGGTTTTTGTTTCGCTGGAAGTGGTGCTGGAATGTCTGATGCCGCTTGTCATCATGGCGTTTTTGGAAGAGATTCAGAAACAGCAGTCCTCCATTTCCATGGCGACCATCGGCTATTACGGAGGCATCCTCATCGGCATGGCCTTGCTTTCTCTTGCGTTCGGCATGCTTTCCGGCCGTTTTGCGGCCAAGGCGAGTGCGGGATTTGCCAAGAATCTGCGCAAGGATATGTATTACGCCATTCAGGATTATTCTTTCGCCAATATCGATAAGTTCTCGACGTCGAGTCTGGTGACCCGTCTGACGACGGACGTCACCAACGTGCAGATGGCATTCATGATGATCATCCGCGTGGCCATCCGTTGCCCGCTCATGCTCATCTTTTCGCTCGTCATGGCGTTCACCGTCAACGTTACCATTTCGTTCGTATTTCTTGCGCTCATTCCCGTTCTGGCGGCCGGTTTGGTGATCATTATTCTCAAGACCCATCCCATTTTTGACCGCGTTTTCAAGAAATACGACAACATGAACCGTTCGGTGCGCGAGGACATCAAGGGCATCCGCGTTGTGAAGGCGTTCGTCCGCGAAGGGCATGAAGAGAAGAAGTTTGAAAAGGCGTCCGACGAGGTTTGCAAGGACTTCACGCTCGGCGAGCGCATCATGGCCGTCAACCAGCCCGCCATGCAGTTCTGCATCTGGCTGTCTTTTCTGCTGATTTTCCTTTTGGGCGCGCTTCTCACTCGCAACAATATAGAGGATCCCGTGCAGCAGGCGGACATCACCGTTCTCATCATGTACGCCTCCCAGATCCTTTCGGCGATCATGCAGCTTTCCATGGTGCTCGTTCTCATCATCATCGCGCGCACGTCGGGCGAACGCATCGTGCAGGTGCTCTCCGAAAAGAGTAACATTCTCTCGCCCGAGAACGCGGTGAAGGAAGTCAAGGACGGCGACATCGTCTTTGAAAACGTCAATTTCAAATATGCGGCGAACGCCGAACGTTTTGCCCTTTCGGGGGTAAATCTGCACATCCGCGCGGGGGAGACCATCGGCATCCTCGGCGGCACGGGCGCATCCAAATCGACGCTCGTCAACCTCATTCCCCGGCTCTATGACGTCACCGAAGGTGCGGTATACGTCGGCGGCGTGAACGTCAAAGATTACGACCTTGAAGCGTTGCGCAATAAGGTCGCCATGGTATTGCAGAAAAACGTTCTGTTCTCGGGTACCATCAAGGAGAATTTGCGCTGGGGTAAGAAGGACGCGACCGACGAGGAGATCGAGCGGGTGTGCCGTCTCGCTTGCGCGGACGACTTCATTCAGGGCTTCCCCGATAAGTACGACACCTATATCGAGCAGGGCGGTACCAACGTATCGGGCGGACAGAAACAGCGTCTTTGCATCGCGCGTGCGCTTTTGAAAGACCCCAAAGTGCTCATTCTCGACGACTCGACGAGCGCGGTGGATACCAAAACCGATTCCATGATTCGCCGTTCTTTCCGCGACGAGATCCCTTCGGTGACCAAGATCATCATCGCCCAGCGCGTTTCCTCCGTGCAGGACGCCGACCGCATTATCGTCATGGACGGCGGCAAGATCGACGCCATCGGCACGCACGAGGAACTGCTGGCGACCAATGCGATCTATCAGGAAGTTTACTATTCGCAGAACAAAGCGACGGAGCAGTCCGCCGCGCAGGCCGCGGCAACGGCGGAAAATAAAGTTGAAAATCAAGAGGAAGGAGGGGAGGCAAATGAGTAAGCAACAGGCACAGCCGCAGGGAAAGAAAAAATTGCAGACGTTCAAAGTGCTCGGCAGGCTCCTCGGTTATCTCTTTCATTATTACAGATGGCGCATGATCTCCGTCTTTGTCTGCATTGCGATCACGGCGGTGGCGGGCATCAGCTCGACTTTCTTCATGGGTCAGGTGCTGGAACGGGTCATCACGCCCCTCGTGGGCAATCCCGCGCAGGGCGTCGCGCCCGTGCCCTGGGAGGCCGTTTCGGGCGATCTGACCGTCATCATTGTGACCATGGCGGCGGTATACCTTCTGGCGCTGGCCGCGTCCGTCTACCATAACCAGACCATGGCGATCGTAACGCAGGGATTTTTGAAACACGTGCGCAACGATATGTTCGATCACATGCAGGACCTGCCCATCCGCTTCTTCGACACGCACACGCACGGCGACATCATGAGCGTCTACACCAATGATACCGACGCGCTCCGTCAGCTCATTTCCATGAGTATCCCGCAGGTGTTCTATTCCATCATTGCGGCGGGCGCATTGCTCGTGTATATGTTTATGTACAGCCTCTGGCTGCTTCTCGTGGTCATCGCGGGCGTTTTGCTCATGGCGTTCGTCGCCAAATTCGTCGGCGGGCGCAGTGCGCGGCAGTTCGTGCGCCAGCAGGCGGTTACGGGCAAGGCCGAAGGCTTCATCGAAGAGATGATGGGAGGACAGAAGGTCATCAAGGTGTTCTGTCACGAAGAGGAATCCAAGAAGGGCTTTGACAAGATCAACGACGAGCTGTGCGATGCTTCCGACCGCGCCAATACGTACGGCAACATCCTCATGCCCGCCGTCATGAACATCGGGCATTTCGTATTCGTCATCACCGCCATCGTCGCGGGCATTCTGGTCAATCTCGAGGTGCATAATCTCTCGATCACGGGTTGGTCGGCAGGCATCATCTCCACGACCGTCATCGCCATGTTCCTGAACATGTCCCGTCAGTTCTCCCTCAACATCGGTCAGGTATCCATGCAGATCAACTCGATCGTCATGGGTCTTGCCGGCGCCGAGCGTATCTTCAAACTGCTCGACGAGAAACCCGAGGACGACAACGGTTATGTCAAGCTGGTCAATGCCAAAATCGACGAAAACGGCAACATCACCGAAACCGAGGAGCGCACGGGCAAGTGGGCTTGGCGTCATCCCCATCAGGCGGACGGAACGGTCACTTACACCGAGCTCAAGGGCGACATCCGTCTGGTCGACGTCGATTTCGGTTATGTCCCCGAAAAGATCGTGCTTCACGACGTCAGCATTTATGCCAAACCCGGGCAGAAGATCGCCTTTGTCGGCTCCACGGGCGCGGGTAAAACGACCATCACCAATCTTTTGAACCGTTTCTATGACATTGCCGACGGCAAAATCCGTTACGACGGCATCAACATCAATAAGATCAAAAAGAGCGACCTGCGCCGTTCGATGGGCATCGTGTTGCAGGATACCAACCTGTTCACGGGCACCATCATGGAAAATATCCGTTACGGCCGTCTGGACGCCACCGACGAGGAGTGCATCGCGGCGGCCAAACTCGCCAACGCGCACGACTTCATCACCCGTCTGCCCGAGGGTTATAACACCGTCCTGCGGCACGAGGCATCCAACCTCTCGCAGGGCCAGCGGCAACTGTTGTCCATCGCCCGTGCGGCGGTCGCCGATCCGCCCGTCATGATCCTCGACGAGGCGACGTCCTCCATCGATACCCGCACGGAGGCGTTGGTGCAGAAGGGGATGGACGCACTCATGAAGGGCCGGACTGTATTCGTCATCGCGCACCGTCTGTCCACCATTCAGAACTCGGACGCCATCATGGTGCTCGATCACGGCAGGATCATCGAACGCGGCAACCACGAACAGCTCATCGCGCAGAAGGGCGTGTACTACCAGCTCTATACGGGCGCGTTCGAATTGGAATAAGATTGCACGTTCGGGAATGGTTTGTTTGATGTGAAGAGATGCCGCCCGCGGAAATGTTTCCGCGGGCGGCTTGTCTTTTTACAAAACTTTCACGCAATAATCGTATGCTCATGATATAAGGCGGTTATAATCAAAAGCGTAAAACACAGAATACACACCGATCTCCTGAAAAAATTTTTTTGAATTTCGGACGGCGGGGCGGACCTGAAAAGGTTCCGCCCCGCCGTTCTTTTTCTGCATAAAACCCGAAGAGAGGGCATAGGTTAGACTATACCGTCCTTCCGCGTCGTCCGACGCGCCGATAAATTCGGCAAAGAAAGGCAAAAAACGACAAACTTTTTTCCTTGCGGCGGTAAATTTTTTCGTATAATAGGGTAGTCAGATGAAGGTTCGGGGTTCGGCAAAGAGAGTGGCTTTCGTCCTGGGCGCGTTGGCGGTCTTTTTCGCCTGCGTCCTCGCCGTCCGCACGTCGGGTGCATATGCCGTGTTTTTCGGCGGAACGACGCGTTCCCTGCCCATTTACAGCGTATCCAGGCAGGAAAAGAAAATCGCCATCACGTTCGATTGCGCATGGGGCACCGAGCATACCGACGCCATTTTGTCGGCCTTGCAGGCCGCCGACGTGCCCGCGACCTTCTTCATGGTACAGTTCTGGGCGGAAAAATATCCCGATTACGTGCGCAAGCTCGACGAAGCGGGCATTGAAATCGGCACCCATTCCGCCACGCATTCCTATATGAGCAAACAGACCAAAGAGGAGATAACGAAAGAGCTGACCGACTCCTCCGCCGCCATCACCGCCGTAACGGGCAAGACGGTCGAGTTGTTCCGCCCGCCTTACGGGGACTATGACGACCTTCTGGTGGATACCGCCAAAGAGCTCGGGTATTACACCATACAGTGGGACGTCGATTCCTTGGACTGGAAGGACCTGAGCGCGACGGACATTTCTCTGCGCATCATCAACAACGTGCGCGAAGGGTCGATCATTCTCTGCCATAACAACGGTCTGCACACCGCCGAAGCGTTGCCCATGATTTTTTCCACGCTGAAAAACCGCGGGTATACCTTTGTCACGGTGGGAGAGCTTATCTATCGCGATCACTATACCATGGACGCGACCGGCAGGCAAATTCCAAGCGAAGAAATCTGAAAGAACGAGGGAGGTTATTATGAATTACGCCGCGGAAAAAAACAACAAAGTCTTTGTCATGGGAGAAATCGTCTCCGATGCCGTATTTTCTCACGAGGTGTACGGCGAGGGGTTCTATGAATTTTACGTCAGCGTCGCCCGTCTTTCGGGCCAGCGCGACATATTGCCGATCACCGTTTCCGAACGTCTGATTGCGGCGGGGAGCTTAAAACAAGGTGCGCCCGTGTGCGCCCTGGGGCAGTTCCGCAGTTACAACAAACTGGAAAACGGCAAATCGCGGCTCATGCTCACGGTGTTCGTGCGCGAGCTCTTGCCCGAATCGCCTTCCCGCAACCCCAACAGCATCGTTTTGAGCGGCTACATCTGCAAACCGCCCGTTTATCGCACCACGCCTTTCAACCGCGAGATCGCCGATCTTCTGATCGCCGTCAACCGCGCCTATAACAAATCGGACTACATCCCCTGCATCGCATGGGGACGCAATGCCCGTTTCGTGCGCGGCTTGAATGTGGGGGATAAGATCGCACTTTCGGGCAGAATCCAGTCACGGGAATATCAAAAACGCCTGAGCGACACGGAAGTAAAGACCATGACGGCCTATGAAGTGTCCGTCTCCAAACTCGCCGCCTTCGATTCGGCGGAGGAGTTCGACCTCGACGCCGAGTTCGATCTCTATCTCGACCGGGGCGAGAGAGGGGAAAAAGACGCCGCGCGGCTGTAAAGTTGCAGGCGATCCGCTTCACCGACAAAAATTTCTCCCTTTCATTTTTCTTTTTTTCGAAAAAGCGGCGGGACGCATGCGGTATGCGCCCCGCCGCTTTTCCATCCCCGTTGTTTTTTTCTTTTGGTTTTCACGTTTTGCGGCTTTCCCGCCGCGAACTTTGATTTTTTTGACGGGAACGGCGCGGGAACGGCGACCGCCTTTGAAATGGAGGGGAAAACGGCCGGCGGGGAAAGAAATATATTTTTTCTTTCAAACGCTTGACAGGCCGCGGGGAAAGGGATATAATACAGTCAAATTGAAATTCTTTGGGGCGGGGTGTAATTCCCCACCGGCAGTAAAGTCTGCGAAGCCGCGCGGCGATCCGCCGCAAGGCCCGAACGGGTGCAATTCCCGTACCGACGGTATAGTCCGGAGGGAAAAAGATTTTTTTCAAACGTGGAAATTTTCCGCGCCCCTTTTGCTTTGCAAGGGGCGCTTTTTTTGCGGTCAAAGAACTTCAATGAAAAAAATTATATTTGTAAAAGGAGATTTTTTGACCATGAAACAATTGCAGAAAGACCTATCGCAGGACGCGCTTCACGCGTCTGCCGCCGCAAGCGGCGCCGCCGAGACGGAGACCGTCACTTCCGCACCAAAGAAAAAAAAGCTGATTTCGGCGCAGTACATCGCCAAAGTGGGCGTCTTTGCCGCCCTGGCGTACGTGCTCTATCTCTTTCCCAAATTCCCCATTTCCGTGATTTTTCCGTCCTGGCTGGAACTCAATTTCTCGGACGTTCCCGCGCTCATCGGCACTTTTTCTCTGGGCCCCGTCGGCGGCGCGATCATCGTCCTCGTCAAGATTTTATTGAAACTGCCCCTGTCCACCACGGGCTTTTCGGGCGAGTTTTCCGATCTTCTTTGCGGGCTTGCGCTCGTTCTGCCCGCGGGATTGATCTATAAATACCGCCACACGTTCAGCGGCGCCGTGATTGCCATGGCGGTGGGTAGTCTCTGTTCGTCGCTCTTTGCCGTGTTCACCAACCGCTTCATCGTCGTTCCCTGGTTTGTCAACGTCATGGGCGGCTGGGAGCCGATCCTGGCTATGATTCAACCCCTTTTCCCCGAGATCAACGAGAACACTTTCTATGATTACTATCTCTGGCTGTCGGTCATTCCCTTCAATCTTTTGCGCTGTCTGATTGCGTCGGCGGCGACCGCCTTGGTCTATAAACGGATCTCAAAGTTCCTTGCAAAATTCTGAAAGAAGGAAAAATTAAATCAAATAACTTGCAAAATGCGGTCATAAGGTATATAATACGGTTATGGCCGTATTTTTCTCGTCCTCTGCAGAGGAGACAACAGAACTGGCGCGCCGCTTCGGCGCAACGCTCAAAGGGGGAGACACCGTGCTTTTGTGCGGCGATCTCGGCGCGGGCAAGACCATGTTTGCCAAGGGCGTCGCCCTGGGCATGGGTATAACGGAGGAGGTGACTTCTCCGACATATGCCTATATGAACGAATACGAGGGAACGCGGTATAAATTGTATCACTATGACTGTTACCGCATCGAAAGTGCGGCGCAGGCGGAAGGATTGGGCCTTGCCGATTATTTCTATGCGGGCGGCGTGTGCCTGGTGGAATGGTCGGAAAACATTGCCGAACTCCTTCCCCCCGCCTGCATACGGGTAACCATCGAAAAAACGGGAGAAAATACAAGGGAGATCAGAATTGCATGAAAAGTTTTCTGGCGGCGGACACCGCCGCGGAATATCTGACCGTCATCGCGCGGGACAGGGAGGGGAAAACGGAAATATGCCACCTTCCCGATTGTGCCATGAATCATTCGGTCATGTTGCTTGATACCGTCGAAAAAACACTGGAAAAAGCGGGCATGGGGCTTGCCGATTGCGACTTTTTCGCCTGTGTGACGGGCGCGGGCTCGTTTACGGGCATCCGCATCGGCATTGCCACGGTGAAAGGCTTCTGCACGGCACTTTCCCGTCCCGCATTGCCCGTCACCTCTTTTGAAAACGTCGCATATACTACGGGTAGGATGAAAACCCTCGCCCTGCTCCCCGCGGGGCACGGTTATTTTTACGCCGCGGGGTTTGATGAAGAGAAGAAACAGATCTTTCCGCCGTCTTATCTTTCGCAGGAGGACGTTGCCGCGCTCGCCGCACGGGAAAGCTATACCGTCGCGGGACACGGAGAACTGCCGTTTGACGGCGCGTTGCAAGCCGACATGGCGGCGGGGTTTGCGGCCGCCGTGGCGGCCAAGAGCCGCACGGAGGACAATTTCGTGCCGCCCGAGGCCTTGCAGGCGGTCTATGTGCGTCGCAGTCAGGCGGAGGAGAACCGCCGATGATCTACAGAGGCTGGGACTATACGGACATTCTTGCCGTTGCCGCATTGGAACGGGAGTGTTTTGCGGGGGAGAGCTGGGACTATCAGATGTTCGCGTCTTCCTTCTCGCAGGCGGGATTTTTCGGGGAATTGTGCGAAGAAGACGCCGAAGACGGGCAAAAACAACTGATCGCCTATGGTTGCGTGCAGTGCGCCGTGGACACCGCGGACCTTTTGAACATCGCCGTCGATCCCGCCTTTCGCGGCCGCGGCATCGGCAGAACCATGTTGCGCCGCCTGATCGGCGGGGCGCGCCGCCGCGGCATGAAAGAGCTCTTTCTGGAAGTGCGCCCATCCAACGCGGCCGCGCGCCAGCTCTATGAAAGCGAAAGCTTTCGCGCGCTTTCCGTGCGCAAGCATTACTATCCCGACGGCGAGGACGCCTTGGTCATGGTCAAAAAACTCTGATCGCCCGCCGCGTTCGGCAACGCGGGATTTTTCAGGGACGTGGTCCCTGAAAGGGGTCGGAGGGCGGCGCCCTCCGAAAGAATAAACCTTTGAAAAGCGGAACTTCGCTTCCGCGCACCGTTCGGCCCCGCAAGGGGAACAAGATAACAGGAGGGGAAAAGACGGAAAACCGCATCTTACAGCGCGGTACGGGCAGGGATTTGCTGTTTCTGCACGGTTACGGCGCAAGAAAGGAGTGTTTTTTACCGCAGATAAACCATTTTTCCCGTTTTTGCCGCATCACCGCGTTTGATTTCACGGGGTTCGGCGATGCGCCGCCGCTGTCCGACGCCTGGGCGGTGGAAGATTATGCCGAAGAAACGCGGCGTCTTGTCCGTTCGCTCTCTTTGCAGCGCCCCCACGTCGTGGCGCATTCCTTCGGCGCGCGCGTCGCGGTGAAGATCGCCGCGGCCGACGAAAATTTTTTCGATAAAATCGTCCTGACGGGGGCGGCGGGCATCGTGCCCCCCCGCACGATCGGTTATCGCTTCAAAGTCGGGGCGTACCGTCTTGTCAGACGGTTCTTTCCCGCTTACGCCGAACGGCATTTCGGTTCCGCCGAATACCGTGCGCTTTCGCCCGTCATGCGGGAGAGTTATAAAAAAATCGTCAACGAAGATCTGCGCGCCGCGGCGGCGGAGATTCAAAACCCCGTTTTACTCATTTTCGGCGCGGAAGACGGCGAAACCCCTCCTGCGGCGGGGGAGATCTATCGCGCCGCAATACAGGGCAGCCGGCTGGAAATTCTGCCCGGTTGCGGACATTTTGTCTTTCTCGATGACCCGCTTTCCTTCAACGCGCTGGTCGAAGAGTTTTTGCAACTTTGATTTTTTGGAGTATACCATGCCCCGTTTTAACGGTGGATTGAACGGATAAAAAACCGACCGAGGAGGTTGAATGAAAAACCATGGGACCTTTGGATTTGCCCTACATCGCGGAATATGCCGCAACGGCTGTTTTGTTGGCGGCGCTCTTTGCACTTTGTTCCCATAAGCCGTTGGCGATTTTACAGCAGAGCGGCTACAAGAACAAAAAAATGCTCGCCTGGTACGCCCGCAAGGAGAATATGCTCTTTCAGCAGTATTGTCTTCTGGCACTCATGCTCATCCTTGTCAGCGGGCTTCTGGGGATTTGTTTTTCCTCCCTTGGAGAGGATTGGGCGTTCCGCATCGCGGGGTTGCCCTTCCTGTTTTTCTGCGTCGTGTTCTGCGTCGTGGACAGGAAATACGCGCTGAAAGTCCCCGCCAACCGCACCCCGCGGTTCAAGCGCCTTGCCGTGATATATTTCTTTGTGCTGGCCGTTAGTTTGTATGTCCTTGTGGCAGTTTTTAACATCGTCGCGTATTATACGGAGAGCGAGCTGATCGGCGTATGGCGGTATGTGCCGCTGTCCCTGTTGCCGTTTCTGCTGCCGCTCCTCGTCTGCCTTGCCAATCTGATTGCAAGCCCGTTCGAGGGGATGCGAAACAAAAAATACATCGCGCGGGCAAAAGAGAAGCTGGACGCGCGCAAAGACTGCATCCGCATCGGCATCACGGGCAGTTTTGCAAAGACTTCCGTCAAACACATTCTGACGGCCATATTGAGCGAAAAATATTCCGTCCTTGCGACGCCCGCGTCGTATAACACGCCCATGGGCGTGGCCAAATGCCTGCACGAATACCAAGGGGATGACTTTGAAGTGTTCATCGCCGAAATGGGTGCGAGAAAGGCAGGGGACATCGCCGAACTCTGCGCGCTCGTCCGTCCGCAATATTCCGTTCTGACGGGCATTTGCGGTCAGCATCTGGAAACATTTGAAAGCATTGAAAACGTCATTGCCGCCAAGAGCGAAATTTTTGAAGGTACGGCGGCGGACGGGTTTGTCGTCGTCGGTATGGACGAAAACACCGAAAAGGCGGTGGAAAATGCCTGCGGACGGGAGATCGTCCGCGTGGATGAAACTGCCTGTCGGGATATTCGTTCGGATGAAAACGGCACTTCGTTCACGCTTGTGTCGGGCGGCGCGGAAGTGTCCATCCGCACGAAACTTCTCGGGCGGCATACGGCAAAGAACATCGCTTTGGCGGCAACGCTCGCTTTGCGTCTCGGCGTGAGCGTCGAACAGATTGCCGCGGCGTGCGAGAAACTTGAGTATGTGCCCCATCGCCTGCAAGTCATTCGCAACGGCGGGGTGACGGTCATTGACGACAGCTATAACGCCAATACCGTGGGAGCCGCGGACGCGGTGGAAGTGCTGAAAAGTTTTACGGGCAAAAAGATCATCGTGACGCCCGGCATCGTCGAGATGGGCGTGCTGGAAAAACAGGCAAACGAGGAATTCGGCAAGTCGCTCGCGGGACTGGATGCAATCGCATTGGTCGGAGACACTCTGGTCGGCGCGGTCAAAAACGGCTATCTGGCCGCCGGCGGCGAAGAGGAAAAGGTGCGCACCTTCTTCACATTGCGAGAGGCGCAAGAGGCTTTGCCCGAAATCATCGGCGGGGAGGGCACGGTGCTCTTCCTCAACGATTTGCCCGACATTTACGTATAATCCGCCCGATAGGGCGATAACACGGGATTGCAAAGGGCCGATGACCCTTTGACGGGTGGAGGACGGCGCCCTCCGTTAAAAACAGCTTTTTTACAAACGGAAGGGCGTTTTCGCGCAAGTCAGATAAAAAATACGGACGGACGCACAAGGCAATTCCTTGCTTTGAATGTTCCGTTTATAAAGGGGCGCCGCCCCTTATGACCCCGTTTAAGGGACTGTGTTCCTTACAAATTCCCTGTCAAGAAAAATATAATTTTTTTACAATCCAAACAAAAGAAACACCGAAGCAAAACCAAAGAGGAAAAATTTGTTTTGCGGAGGTGTTTTTTTATGTCCGTTCGGAGCGCACAGGGCGCAAACCGTCAGAAATCGCTTGCAGACAACGAAAAAAAGAAGGCAGGCAATAAAAGGCAGAACAAAAAAGAGGAAAAACAAAGGCAAAAGACGGTGGCGGTGCTTTTCGGCGGTCCGTCTTTCGAACACGATATTTCCGTTCTGACGGGGGTATTCGTGCTCAACATTCTCAAGCGGCAGAAATATAATCTCTTGCCCGTTTACATAGATCGGGAGGGAGACTTTTACACGTCGCCCGAAATGTTCGATGTGGGCAGTTTTTCGGGCGAAAAACGGGCGTCATTCACGAAAATTCTTTTTGTGCGCGGCACGGTCTGCCGATTCGGCAAGAAGCTAAAGCCGATTGCGCGGGTGGACTGCGCCTTCAATTGTTGTCACGGCGGTTGGGGGGAAGGGGGCGGCGTCGCCGCGCTCATGCGTATGTACGACATTCCGCTTGCGTCCCCCGATGCCGCCCTTTCGGGCGTGTTCATGGATAAAGTGCTCTCCAAGCCTCTGATTGCGGGCATGGATATTCCCTTTGTGCGCTATACCGCCCTGGAAGAAGGGGACTTTCTCCGCGACGAGGCGGGGGAAGCGGCGCGGGTGGAACAGACGCTCGGCTTTCCCGTCATCGTCAAGCCTGCAAGGCTCGGTTCGAGCATCGGCGTGAGCGTGGCGCACGACCGCAGGGAGCTCGTCGAAGCGGCGGCGCTGGGTTTTGCGTTCGACGAGCGGTTGCTGGTCGAAGAATATTTGCCCGACAAACGGGACATCAATTGCGCCGCTTATGCGGCGGGCGGCGAAATTCACGTGTCCGAATGCGAAGAGCCGCTCTCCAAAGAGGAGATCCTTTCGTTTCGGGAAAAATATCTTGCGGGCGGCAAGACGCGTAAAAGCACTTTCCCCGCCGTTTTGCCGGAAGGGGTGGCGGAACAAATAAAAGAATATACGCGCCGTATTTACAAAGAACTCAATTTTTCGGGCATGGTGCGCGCCGATTACCTCGTCAGCGGGGAAAAGGTATATTTCTCGGAGATGAACACCGTGCCGGGGTCGTTGTCCTATTATCTCTTCACGGAAAAGTTTTCGGCCGCGGGGGAACTGTTCGCCTCGCTCATCGAAGAAGCCATGCGCGCGGCGGCGCGGGAAAAGAAAGTCTATCCGTCGACGGGCGTGCTTTCCGCTTTGCCCGCAGGCGGCGCGAAGGCACCGCGCTGAACGGTTGAGCGGTTGATAAGATGTTTTGTTCGTGTTCGTTTGAAAGCCGCCGCGCCGCACAACATGCGCGCGGCGCGGCGGCAGGCGTTTGCGCGGGATAAGCGGGATAAACGTATCGCGGCAATCTATGGCGGCAACGTGCGTGATCAGCCGCGGCGGCGTTGCCGTGCGCAAAAAAGGCACGCGGAAACGCTTGTAAATCCTTTCCGTTTTTGGTATAATGAAACGGAAAGGATTTTATTTTATCGGAGGAAAAACGCAATCATGAGTAAAATTCAGATGACGACCCCCATCGTGGAGATGGACGGCGACGAAATGACCAGAGTGCTTTGGGGCTGGATCAAGGATATTCTCATCCTGCCCTATGTCGATCTGAAAACCGAATATTACGACCTCGGCCTTGAAAACCGCGACAGGACGGACGATCAGATCACCGTCGAAGCGGCGGAGGCCAACAAGAAATACGGCGTGGCGGTCAAGTGTGCGACGATCACGCCCAACGCGCAACGCGTGGAGGAATATCACCTCAAACAGATGTGGAAGAGCCCCAACGGCACCATCCGCCGCATTTTGGACGGAACGGTCTTCCGCGCACCCATCCTCTGCAAGGGCATCACGCCCTATGTGCCCGGCTGGAAGAAACCCATCGTGCTCGCCCGTCACGCTTACGGGGATATCTATAACTCGGTGGAGGATCGCGTCGGCGCAGGCGAAAAGGCATATCTCGTCGTCGAGGACAAGGACGGCAAGGAAGTGCGCCGTCGCCTCATTCATGACTTTGCGGGCGGCGAAGGCATCGTCCAGGGCGTGCACAACGTGGACAAATCCATCGAGAGCTTTGCCCGTTCCTGTTTCAACTATGCCCTCGAACAGAAGATGCCCATGTATTTCGCGACCAAGGACACCATTTCCAAGACGTACGATCACCATTTCAAGGACATCTTCAACGATCTGTACGACAGGGAATACAAGGAAAAATTCGAGGCGGCGGGGATCTGGTTCATGTATACGCTCATCGACGACGTGGTCGCGCGCGTCATCCGCAGCGAGGGCGGATTCTTGTGGGCGTGCAAGAACTATGACGGCGACGTCATGAGCGATATGGTCGCCACGGCGTACGGCTCTCTCGGTATGATGAGCTCGGTGCTCGTTTCCCCCGACGGGAACTATGAATACGAGGCGGCGCACGGCACCGTGACGCGGCATTACTATAAATATCTCAAAGGCGAAACGACGTCCACGAATTCGGTGGCGACCATCTTCGCCTGGACGGGCGCTTTGAGAAAGCGCGGCGAGCTGGACGGCAATCAAGAGCTTGCGGCGTTTGCCGATAAACTGGAAAAAGCCACCGTCGAGACCATCGAAAGCGGAAAAATGACGGGCGACCTCATCCCGCTCTTCCGCCGCGAGGGCGTCACCCCCGTCAAACTCGATTCCAAGGAATTTTTGCAGGCGATCGCCGAAAGACTCTGATCGTAAATTCCGTTTGAAAAACTGATAAAAAAGTTATAAACAATCTCCGCCGCCGTTTTCAAAAAACGGCGGCGGAGATTGTCTTTTTTATGCGAAGTTATGCGGACGATTCTTTCCGTCAATCCGCCTTTTTTTCGTCTTTGACGAGAAGAAAATCAATGGTGGTATTGAGGAACCCGTTGTGCATTTCGGTGCGCAAGGCGACGTCCTCCTCTCCCGCGTCCGTGCGCCATTCGGGGGAGTATTCCGGTTCCATGCCGAGTATGGCGTTGACATTCCAGGAGAGCATAAGGCTGTGCGGCTGTCCTGCGGCGACTTCAAAGGAAAGCATCTGTCCGTTTTTGAGCGTGCCCAAAATTCTTCCGTCGCAGTATAATGTTACCGGCACCAGGCAGGCAAGCATTTTCTTTTCCCGCCGTACCGTGATTTTTCGCATTTTCAGGGGCATGGGCTGTACGTTCGGAGCCGTTTGCGCGGGATATGCCGCTGCCGTTTGTCCGCCTTGTGTGTTGCCGTTGGGGAGCGGGGAGCCCGTCGCGCCGCTTTGCATGCCTGCGGGCTGTTGTCCGTAAGGATAGGGGGACTGCCCGTAAGGATATTGATTCTGTGCGTAAGGATTCTGTGTGTAAGGATAGGGATTCTGTGCGTAAGGGTTGGGATTCTGCGCATAAGGATTTTGCGCGTAAGGATAGGGCGGCTGTCCGTTGTTCTGTTCCGCCGCTTTTTTCATGCGGATTTTTTTCTTTTCCGCCGCTATGTATCCGCCCAGGCATATGCCGGAGAGTGCCAGCCCGATCACGATGTCGAGGATGAACCACATCAGTATATCGGGATATTCAAAGATGTTCGCAGGCGATACACCCACGACGGCCCACATCAGCAGTTCGGCGATCACGATGTCGACGACCATGACGACGGCGGCGACGACGAAGCGGAAGGAGCTTTTATCCCTGGGATTGACGGCGTGGTATACCATATAGAACAAAATGCCCATGACGGCGCCCGCCAGTCCGGCGATGAAGCCTATGAAGCCGAGAAAGATCCATAAAAGCACGCCCGCAAACGAAGCCAGAATGCCCAGCAATGTAGCAATGACTCTTTTCATATTTTTATAACTCCCGATTTGAATTGATTTATTATAACACGGAATCTTTATCTTGACAAGACTTTCCGAAAAAATTCGCACGAAAAATAATTTTTGCGCATAGTATAGAGTAATCATTACAAACGGAGGTAACCAATGTCATTTTTCTCGAATTTCCAGTCGGATAAGTGTCCCGGTCCCGTGACCGGCAATCCGATGGCGGGATTGACCGAAAAAGTGTGCATTCAGGCCGAGAAGGTGTTCGACGCCTGCATCAAGCAGAACCAGCTTGAAAACTATGCGCTTACCCTTTCGGACTTCACGCCGGCGGATCCCGCTTTTCCGCTTACGTTTATCAGTGCGCGTTCCGGTTGTTCCAAAGGACAGGTCGAGAACCTCAACATCGACCGTCAGCCGGATAAACAGTGCGCCCGCGTTTCCTGCAACGTGGTCATTCCCATGCAGGTGGTATATGTTGACGCCGCCGGTAAAGAGGGAACGGCGCAGGCGAGTATCACCGTATCCGCCGACGTTCTGCTCTTTGTGCCCGCTCCGTCGATCATGCCCTATAACGTCACGGCGATCGTATCGGCCGTTGCGCCCGAAGGCACGTTCGTATCGCAGGGCGGCACCTTCAACGTCAATTGTTGCGTGACCGCCATCCTGAAGGTATCCATGCCCGTGGAATTGCTCATCCCGACGTACGGCTATTGCGCCATTCCGCCCGCACAGGAATATTCTCACGAGGTCTGCACGGGCTTCTTTGAACTGCCGCTCTATCCGCAGGGGAATAAACACTGCTGTAAATAACATATCATACCTTTTTTCGCCTCATTGTTATAATCGTACATAATCATAGCGCATCATACGTTCTCTTTTGAAAAGATGCCGCGCGGATTAAAAATCCGCGCGGCGTTTTTTTCAAAGGTGAATTATACTATTAAGTGCAACAGTGGAGAGAAAAAAAAGGAGTTCATACAAATCTGTGGTAAAATAGAGTT
>CALWCO010000035.1 GCA_944376455.1 uncultured Clostridia bacterium | reverse complement strand
TTAGTTTCTGTGATCGGGGGATCGCCGTGCCCGCACCCTCGGCAAGGGGAGTATCCCCCTGGGCGAGCCCGTATCAATCCCGCCGCGGGATTTTCAAGGGGCATTGTCCCTTGAACAGGGTTCTGCAAGGGACAGCGCCCCTTGGGAATTAGTTCCCCTTAACGCGGGAACGCCGTTCCCGCACCCTTGGCAAAGGGTACTTCCCCCCTTTGCAATCCCGAGTTTAAAAAACGGAAATACTAACCGCGCAAAGCGGCGATGGCCGCGCGCCTGTCGGGTGCGCCGAATACCGCACTGCCCGCGACAATGACCTCCGCTCCAGCCGATTTGACCGTTCCGACGTTGGACACGGTGATTCCGCCGTCGATCTCCAAAAGTATGTTCCGCCCGCTTTCATCGATCATTTTCCGCACCTGCCCGATCTTTTCGGTGACCGACTCAATATATTTTTGTCCGCCGAACCCCGGAAATACGCTCATCAGCAGTACCATGTCGCAAAGGGGCAATACCCCCTCCAAAACGGATACGGGCGTGTCGGGGTTGATGACCGCGCCCGCCTTCACGCCGCAGGCACGGATCTTTTGCAGCGTTTCGCCCAGCCGATCGCCGCAGGCCTCGTGGTGGACGGTGATATAATCTGCGCCCGCTTTCGCAAAGGCTTCGACATACTTCCACGGCTCCACGATCATCAGGTGGCAATCCAGCGGCAAAGATGTGCGCTTGCGCATATCCGCAACCATCTTAATGCCGAAAGTGATATTGGGCACAAATACGCCGTCCATCACGTCACAGTGCAAAAGGTCGGCGCCCGCCTGTTCCATGGAGATAATCTCCTCACCCATAACGGCAAAATCAGCGCTCAGCAGGGAGGGCGCAATCAGAATTTCAGACATAGTTTCTCTCCGTTTTTTCTTTTGATATTTTCATTCCGTCCCTATTGTATCACTGCCGCGAGGGATTTGTCAACTGTGTCCGCGCGGCGAAAGAGCACAGGGGGGCAAATGTCATGAAAATACTTGACATTTTTTTACCAAAGGACTATAATGACAATGAGAGATTGAGCAAATACAGAGAATACAGAGACGGCCGGGGCCGTAAGAGTGAGCATGAAAAAACAAAAAGTTCTTTTGACATACATTGAATCCGGCATGGGACACATCATGTCCATGTCCGCCATTGCGGACGGGCTCAAGGAAAAATACGGGGACGATCTGGAGATCCTCGAGTCCTATATCATGAGCGACGACAAAGAAGCCGGAAAATTCGAGAAATTTATTATGGACTGCGTGAAGTCCACGAATAAGAACAAGGCATTGGGCATGGGCATATTCGCCCTGCTCGGAATCCTGGGCGGACAGCATTTCATGCGGCTGGTACATAAGACCCTGTTCCGCCGCGCAACGGATGCGACTGTTGAGGCCATGCGCCGCTACAATCCCGACATCATCGTCTCCACGCACTATTTCATCACCTATGCCGCCATCGAGCTGAAAAGAAAATATATGCCCGACCTGACGGTCATTACCTATAATCCCGACAACAATGTGCACGTCTGGTGGGACAGCCGCACCGACCTGTTTATCAACAACAACGCTTACGCGACCGAAGAGGCCGTTCAAAAGAGAGGCTTTGATCCCAAAACAACGTATACCGTGTTTTTCAGCGCGAGAAAAGAAGTCGCCACGGCAAATCAATCCAAGGAATACTACAGAGAAAAATACAACCTGCCAAAAGATAAATTCACGATCATGATCGCGGACGGAGCTTACGCTTCCGCAAAATCGAAAAAAATATGCGACCGCCTGCTCTCACTCGATTTCCCGCTTACCATCATCATTCTCGCGGGAAAGAATCAGAAAGTGTACCGCTATTTCGAGGAGAAGAGCCGGTCGGTATCGAAAAACATCACGCTGGTTCCCGTCAATTTTACCCCGCTCGCCTATGAATATTACGGCGCAAGCGACGTCTTTGTCAGTAAGGCGGGCCCCAACGCCACGCTCGATTCCCTCTTCATGGGGACGCCTGTTATTTTCGATTTTTATGCACAACCTATGGAAAAGGCAACGGCAAAACTTTTTTCCGAAAAGCTCGGATGCGGCATTTCCGCCTTTTCGACCGAAAAAGTCGTCAAAACGGTCAAAGAACTATACCGTCATCCCGAACGCCTTGAAGCGTTGAAAAAGAACATAGCAATAAACGTAAACAGAGAAAAGAACGGAATCTTTCAGATCGCCGATATCATCATGCACGAAGCACGCAAAAAATCGGAAGCGAATGCGGAAACGGAAACCGAAACGGAAACAGCGATCGGGTCTGAAACTGCAACGGTAAAAGCACATGAAACGGAAGTCCGGAGCAAAGCGGAAACATAAGCATAAGCATAAACATAAGCACTTCTTCTTTCGCCCTCTTTTCTCCGAAAATATTTTACAAGAGGTATGAAAAAATGGAAGTCTGGATATGGATCGCCGTCATCCTAGGCGGCTATCTCTTCGGCGGCGTGATGTTCTGCCGGCTGATCCCGCTGATCACGGTAAAAAAAGATATATGTAAATTGACGGAAGAGGGAAACCCCGGCGCATTCAGCGTATTCTCCGTATGCGGCCCCGTACTCGGCATGATCTGCCTGCTCTTGGATATGTTCAAGGGATTCCTGCCCGTATTTCTCGGCGCCATGTTCCTCGACTCGGGCAATATGCTCTTCGCCGCAGTGATCGCCGCACCCGTTCTGGGCCACGCAACGGGCGTGTTCAACCACTTCCGCGGCGGAAAATGTATCGCCACCTCTTTCGGTGTGATGCTCGGGCTTCTGCCCCTCACTTGGGTTGGCTGGATCCTCGCAGTCGTATACATTCTCTTTTCGACGATCGTCAAGATCAATCCCCATCGGCGCCGCAGCGTGCTCGCTTTCATTATCTTCGGCGCGTTATCCTGCATTATACTCATCTTCGGAAAACAGTATTCGGTGGCCATCGGTTGTCTTCTGCTCTCCGTCATTGCCATCGTCAGGCTCGGCCGTTCCCCTTCTTCCGACGAAATCGCGCAGCCGCAAACACAGAATGATTTGCAGGAAGACGACGAGTCCGTTACTGCGGACAGTGACGTCAGCCGATAATACAAACCGTTTCAACAGACAGCCCGCCCTTTGCACCGGCAAACGGCGGGCTGTTTTTGTTTCTCTATCGGAATATTCCCCGTCAAAAAATATGTATGTCCCTTTTGTCCGCCGCTTATGCCCGCCCCCCGCGCAAGGATTTTTCCCGCCGCCGTCGAATTGCAGCCCGATTTTGATTGCCAAGCGGCAAAAAATATGCTAAAATAAAAAAAGTTTCGCACGGGAAGTTGCCTGTACGGTGCCTGTACGGAAACCGAAAAAAATACGCTCTCGTAGTTAAATGGATATAACAGCCCCCTCCTAAGGGGCCGTTGTGGGTTCGATTCCCGCCGGGAGTACCACTTTCGCGAGGTATGCTGTGCGCATACCTCGTCTTTTCTGTACTCCCGCCGGCTTTGCCGAAATAACGTGACGCGATTGCGCTTCTGCGAACAATCGCTATTCCGTCGCTTCGCTCCTCACGATTCTCGCCGGGAGTACCACTTTCGCGAGGTATGCTGTGCGCATACCTCGTCTTTTTTATAAAATAAAAAGGATCCGCCGCTTGTAAACGCCGGATCCGAAAAAAGTTTCAGTCCCTCAGAAGATGGTTTTCTTTCACTTTTTTATCTCTATGGATTGCACTTCGTTTGACAATTCATCTGCCGTCGGCGACGGTTTCGCCACTGCCGAATCGCTTGAAAACTACCTTAAAATATTCCCCGACAATTATAACTGCGTAATGATTTTCGCTTACTTTCTATACCCGCACTTCGGACATACGCCGTTTTCATCCAACGCTATGCCGCAAAGAGGACAGCGGTCAATGTTATTCTTGGTTTCAAATTCCGCGCTTGCAGCATTAACGCCGCTCGTGAACGTAAGTTTTGCAATGTTCAACTTATCTTTCAAAAGCTCATAGACGATCTTGATCATGCCTTCCACCGTCATGGTTTCTTTCGTCACGACGAGCCGACAGTCGGGATATGCCGTCGCAAGTTCTGTTTTGAATGCCTCTCCTTTCATTGTATTTTGCGGAGAGCCGTCCTTGATCCCCTGCTTCTCATAGACGCCGAGAACGGCAGGCAAGAGCGGGTCGTCTGCCCGCAAAATCAGTGCGTGATCGAAGTTTTTCAAAACCTCCCAAGCGGTTTTCTGAATCTCGTTACAGGGGAAGACCATATTAACCCCCTTATTGACGCTGTCTTCGACTTCAATCGTAAGAACGCCCGTATGCCCGTGCAGATATTGCGCCTCCCCTTTGAATCCATAAAATCTGTGGGCGTATTGCAGTTCCAGTTTTGTGATGCTTCTCATAAAGATACCTCCTAAAATTAAATTTTATTTTTTGCCCGACAAGCCGGACAGATTCCTTTGAAAATAATATCGTAACTGACTTCGGAAAAACCGTGAAAATCCTTTACGTTTTCTTCCAAGTTTTTGATATACGGCATATCCACATCAAACATTTCCCCGCATTTTGTACATCGAATGTGATAATGGGGTTGCAGAATATGATCATAGCAATCTGCTCCTTTGGGCACTTCTATTTTTCGGATCTCTCCTTTTTCACTCAGCCGCTGCAGATTGCGATAAACCGTGCCGCGGCCGATGTTTGGATATTCCTTTACAATCTCCTCAAACACCTCGTCTGCGGTCACATGCCGTTTCAGTTTCTTCACGGTCTCCAGAACCAATGCACATTGTATTGTTTTTCTTTCTGTCATAATATTTTTAATAGGATTTATTCTTTAATGATATTATATCTCAATAACGATATTTTGTCAATAGGTTGAGACAAAAAAATTTTAAGTTTTTACGAAATTGTTTTTTTATCGAAAAAGAAGGCGCAAAGCTCCACCTTGTCGCGGCGAACGGCGTCTTTCCGTTTTCCGCAGTTTATCTATCGCCCGATCGGAGCCGTCCCAAATGCAGACTTTCGAGAATGGACACAGCTATATCAAATACATTTCTTTTTGATATAAGTCAAGCTTATATCCTTTATAAGCATTTTTCATAGACAAAAACATGGAAAAACGCTATGAATTTGAAATTTTTTTTGCTATTATATTGTCATGAAAAGAATGCTTCGGCATAAAAAGCAAAGGAGTTACGGTTATGAACTATGTAGAGAAAGTATTAGCAAAACTTAAAAAACAGAACCCCGGAGAACCCGAATTTCATCAGGCGGCCACCGAGATTCTGACCAGTCTCGAAGTCGTCATGGAGAAGCACCCCGAATATGAAAAAGCGGGACTCCTCGAAAGATTCGTTGAGCCCGAAAGAGTCATCATGTTCCGCGTTCCCTGGGTGGACGATAAGGGCAAAGTGCAGGTGAACAAAGGTTACCGCGTTCAGTTCAACAGCGCCATCGGCCCCTACAAGGGCGGTCTGAGATTCCACCCCTCCGTCAACCTCTCCATCATTAAATTCCTCGGTCTCGAACAGATCCTCAAAAACAGCCTGACCGGCCTGCCCATCGGCGGCGGCAAGGGCGGTTCCAACTTCGATCCCAAAGGCAAATCCGACAGAGAGATCATGGCATTCTGCCAGAGCTTCATGACCGAACTCCAGCGCCACATCGGACAGGATACCGACGTTCCCGCGGGCGACATCGGCGTCGGCGGCAGAGAAATCGGCTTCCTCTTCGGACAGTATAAGAAGATCCGCGACGAGCACGTCGGCGTGCTCACGGGCCGCGGTCTGACCTACGGCGGCTCCCTCGCAAGAACGGAAGCCACCGGTTACGGCCTCGTCTATATGACCGCCGAAGCCATGAAGATGCGCGGCGATTCCTTTGAAGGCAAGACCGTCGTCATCTCCGGTTCGGGCAACGTTGCCATCTATGCCTGCCAGAAGGCGCAGAGCCTCGGCGCGAAAGTCGTCGCCATGTACGATTCCAACGGCTACATTTACGATCCCAACGGCATTCAGCTCGACGTCGTCAGAGACATCAAGGAAGTCAAGAGAGGCAGAATTAAAGAATACGCCGAGAGAGTTGCGGGTGCTACCTATACCGAAGGCTGCAAAGGCATCTGGGCGATCCCCTGCGACGTCGCGCTCCCTTGCGCCACGCAGAACGAAATCGACGAAGAGTCCGCAAAACTGCTCGTCGCGAACGGCGTGAAGTATGTCGCCGAAGGCGCGAACATGCCTTCCACCCTCAAAGCCATCGAGACATTCCAGAGCGCGGGCATCGTGTTCCTCCCCGCCAAGGCGGCGAACGCCGGCGGCGTTGCCACTTCCGCACTTGAAATGGCACAATCCTCGCAGAGACTCTTCTGGACGTTCGAAGAGGTCGATGCAAAACTCAACCAGATCATGGTCAACATCTACCACAACATCGACAATGCCGCCAAGAAATACGGCATGGATGGCAACTATGTGGCAGGCGCGAACATCGCGGGCTTTGAAAAGGTTGCCGAAGCCATGATGGCGCAGGGCGTGGTGTAATCGATTATCCGAATGTAAAAAGTTCATTCCTTTCCCTTCTATTTTCCCGTCGCTTCATGCGGCGGGATTTCTTATGCGCCCCTTCCCCTTTTTGTTCGTATCTTTCTCCCCCGCGCGCCCGGCGGTCCGCACCGCAAAGCGCGGCCTTTGCGTCGGTCGGAACTTGTTTTAACGGCAGTCTTTTTTACGCGAAACCGTAAAACATTCCTGTTGACATCGACCGTCCCGTGTGATATAATCAAGAAAATGAGATACACCGTGATTGCAGACAAATTAAAAGAACTCCGCACAAAGAAAGGCCTCACGCGGGAAGCCGCGGCCGAAAAAATCGGCATCAGCGCGCGCACGCTTGCCAACTATGAACGGGGCGAACGCATTCCGCAAGGAGAGATTCTTGCCTGTATTGCGGATTTTTACGGCGTCAGCCGTGAAGAACTGCTCCTCGACTCCCTGCGGGAAAAGACGCTTTGCGAAAAAACCGTGTCCGACGGGAACACGTCCGACGAGAGCACGTCCGACGAGAGCACGTCCGACCAATTGACGCACGAAGCACAATTTATGCCTGCACATGCCCCGAACGACGCAAAAACCGATGAGGACGAAAATTTGCAGGCCGCCCAAGAGGAAGAGAATTCGGAAGAAGCGGACAAAGGACCGAAAAAACCATCCAAAATTCGGACATGGTTGATCGTCTGCGGCGTTCTGATTGCTTTTGTGGTTTTCGATCTCATTCTTTTCTTTATCGAGAACCTGCCCGTGGAAAACGGGGACAGCACACTCGGCATCGTCTTTGACTGGCGCAATCTGGGGCTTGCTTTTCTCATACTGCTCCTACTCTTTGTCACCGCCTTCGGAATTTTCCTGCTCGTGCGCACAAGGAAAGAGAAGCCGCGGCGGCTGTTTGTTTTCGCCGTCTGTCTCTCTCTCGCGGGCATGGTTGCCGCGGGGGGCCTGAGCGCATTGCTCTGCTCGGATGCTTTTTTCGCACCGAAAGACGCACAAAGAGGTTTTGCCACCTATGTGCGGCTCGACCTGCAGGGCGATTATCAGGGCAACGTCACCGCACAGGCCACCAACAACTTCACGTTCGGGTTCGACGTCGTGCCCGTTCGCATCGATCTGTATTTCTCGGAAAGCTATACCGAAAATACAGAAGAAATGGCCTTGGTGCAGACCCTTTCCGCCGATAACCTTCCCATCTTCGAACGCATTCGGGTGAGTGCCGCGGGGCAGGACGGCTACTGGCGGGCGCAGGCCGTCTATAAGACCAACGGCAGCGGCTGGCAGGAATTACAGACGGACACCCTGCACTTTGACGCCCGCGGCGTCAAAGTCTGAGCCCTCGGGCAATGAAAACATTGCCACCCCCCTTCGGCTCTCCCCGCAAACTTTTTCCCGCCTTTTCCGACTTTGTCCGAATTTTTTCGACCTTGTCCAATGTACCCGCAGGGTGCGGCGAAGCGCGCCCTGCGGATTTTTATCGAATCATTGACCGCCGAAACCATTTCGGCGGTCTTTTTACGGGAACATGAAACTTCTCCGTCCAACCCCATTTTTTCATTTCCGACAGACATTTTTGCCGACAGGAACGATATTTTCCTCCCGTTTTCGGGACAGGAACGGGATTTTCCCCCGCCGTGCATTGCATACGGCCCGTAAACGGTGTACAATATAACCGACGGCAAGGGAAAACAAAATCCTCCCCTGCCGTCAGGAGGCATATCATGAAATACTTTGAATCCGTGAAGAACATCGCAAAGACCTTTTTGTTCTGCAGCCTGAAAATTCTCCTGACGCTGCTCGCCGTCTGGCTCTTTCTCGTCGCGGCGTACCTGTCCGTTCTCTTCATCGACTGGCGGATCGCCGCCGCGGCGTTGCCCTTTGTCCTTGTCATGCTGATCCTGCTCGTCGGTTGGTGTCTGCCCGCGGGAAAAGCGAGAAGCCGCATCTTCCTTGCTGGCGGCTGTCTCGCCCTTGCCGTCGTCATCGGCATCACGTCCATGATCGGCATCAATCTGTATGAACATTCCGTCACCATTTATGACAGCGTTTCCGGTACCGCAAGCTATCCCCGCGCCTACCTGCCATTCGACGAAAATGCGGACATCGCGCGGCTCGACGGGGAAGCGAGCGAACACTTTACTCTCTCGAACGCGCCCCGCATAGTAACCGTTTCAAACACCTATCCCCTGACGGCATCCTTTGTCAACGCGGTCTATCCCGAAACGGATTTCGATGCCTATGGGGAGAGCACCTATCTCGCCGTCAACCGCAGTTTTTCCTTTGTTACGGAAGGGAAATACGATGTCTGCATCGGACAATCCGGATCGGGAAACTTTGACCTTATCGGCGAAGAAAATTATGCCGCTCTGCAAAAAACGCCCATTGCCAGGGATGCGGTCGTATTGTATACGCACGAGGACAACGGCGTCACCGACCTGACAAGCGAACAGCTCAAAGGCATTCTGACGGGCGAAATCGTCAACTGGCAGGATGTCGGTGGCGAAAACAGAAAAATCAAACTGTTCACGAGACACGATTTGACCTGTGCTCGGGATCTGCTGGAAGATTACATCGGCCAGGGTATGATCGACGGCGAAACGGAATGGCAGTTCGTTTTTCCCTATTTTGCCTTCGGAAAATATACCATGGAATACCGCAACGAACGCGGCGCGCTGGGGTTCACCTACCTCAGTCAAATCGACGAGCAGTATAAGAATACCCATATGATTTCCATCGACGGCGTATCCGCCTCGAAGGATACGATTTCGGACGGAAGTTATCCCGTCTGCGAGGATATCCTCGCCGCAACCCGCACCGATCCTTCGGCCGAGACGGAACGACTCATCGATTGGATACTCTCCGAAGAAGGGCAATCGCTCGTCGAAAAGAGCGGGTTTGCGCCGATAGGCTGAACGAAAAAAAGAAAACCGCCGCGCCCGATCGAAAGGGATAAAAATAATTGTAATGATTGTACGGCAACCGTCGAACGAACGGCGGCGGAGTTTTTGAAAACTCCGCCGCCGTCTTGCCCGCCCCCATGCCCGCATCCGACGCACTTTTCAAGGCACTCTTTTTATCCCCTCGGCCGTCTGAATTTTACGCCGTTCTTTTTCGGCGTCCCCCCTTTTTTCTCCCCTTGCCCGCCCGCGCGCCTTGCCAACGGGTCAAGAAAAAATTTACCTGCCGCCTTCCTTGCGGCTCTTTTTGTGCCTCATGCGCCGGATGAAAAAATATTGACAAACCGAACGAAAGAAAGTATAATAAAACATATCCGATGCGGATATGTTGGAACTGGCAGACAAGACGGACTTAGAATCCGTTGGGAAACCGTGCAGGTTCGAGCCCTGTTATCCGCACCAAGAAAAGCGGGAAAAACAGCAAAAACAGTGTGTTTTTTTGAAAAAAATCCATTTTTTAAGAATACACCCCAAACACACCCCAAAATAAAGTCCTTGTTGTTTTTCTCAAAGGCAGTCCAAATGGGCTGCCTTTTTCCTGCCATGCGGATTTACGCAATCGGAAGAACGGGAGCGAATACCCAAGTTTTCCTATGTCCGTCGCGGCAGTTGGGCTATATGACCGCGCCGCCCGCGGGTTCTTCCGTCCGAGATTGAACGACATCAAGCCAATTTCCCCCACCGCAACGGTACCGACCAGGCATGCAGAAAAACAGAAAAGCTGTGCCGGGGCGGGGGTTTTGTTTATTGGCGCGGGCGTGCCCGCAAAAAATAAACTGATGAGGTAAGGGCGAAGCCCTTCCGCATAAAGCGTGCAATTTTTCAGAAAAACTGCATGCACTGCGCCAAGCCCCACCGCCGCGCCGTATGATCTCGCCAAGCCGCCTCGCGGCTTCCTTTTCCGTCCTTTGCGGACAGGGCGCCCCACCGTGGCGCCGTCCGCTTTTTATGTTCTTTTTGTTTTAAGCGGTTGTTATTATAATATTATAAAAGGTAATATACCCCCGCAAAAATCATACTTTTTACTTATGCAATTTTCAAACGGTTTTAACGCAATTTTCAAACCAGAAAAGTCCGATTTCTTTATAAGTACATATAAAAAAATTCCGTCCCCGGGGAGATCTCCCGGAAACGGAAAAATTTCTAACGACTATAAGCGCGGCGGTGCCGCGCTTTTTTTCTTATCCTATTCAGTTCGCCACAACCTCCCGCGTACCACGCCCGCCGGCGCTCTTATCCCTTACCATAACAGTCGCATGCCCTGCCGTCCGGGAGAAATCCCGTATCTTCGCAAAGCTCGCAATGCCAGCGTGGCGTGAGATCCTTGTCCGTCAGTCCTAAACGCCGCAGAATTGCCGCCTTCCGCGACCGCAACTGCCTGATCCTGACCTGCAATGCCGCCAGACCTCTGCCGCCTTCCAGAGCCTCTGATCGCGCGGCTTGCCTCTCTGCGTCAGACAGTTCCGATTCCGTCTTGCGGTATTCTTCGTCCCGCGTCGCCTTCTCCTTGTTCTTTTCCGCCGCGCGTTCCGCTGCCGCGCGACGGGTTGCATAATACCGTTCCCGTTCCGCTCGCGCGTCCGCCGCTTCTATCGCCTTTTCCGTCGCCGTCTGTTCCGCCCGCACCGCTTTCTTTTGCTCCTTTCGTTTCCGGCGCAGAAAACCGTCATTCACGTGATACACGCTTTTGACGTGCTTATTCTTCCCTTTCTCTTCCGCCGGGCGATAAATCAGATCGGCACGGAAGAGCGTCCGCAACGCGCTCGACACCGTTCTTTTGCTCAAATTCAATTCTTCGGAGATGTCCGATATACTCGCCTCAAAGCTCTTGCTTTTCCGCTTCGCGTTTGCGCAGCGGGTTAAAATTAAAGAAAAGACTGCAATTTCCGATCTCGTCAGATAACGCGGCTCTGCCTCTCCGCGGATCTTAAACTTTGTCGTGAACAGCCAAAGTTCCGCCCGAAGATAATACCTTCCTCGGACGGTTTCGCGCTCAAAATCGTATGTACCGCGCTTTTCCTTCCGCTCTATAATCGCCTGCCCCGTCAATGCCTGCATGGCGGCGACAACCGTACTGTGCGCGACGTTCAGAACATTCTCGAATTTGTCATAACTCCAACGACAAAGCGCGGGCGCGCCGTTTGCTTCACTGCGCCCCGTCAGACTGTATATCACTGCGGCTATATATACCTTTGAAAGCGTAAGCCCTTCGAAGGTGCTCGAAAACAATTCTTTCGGTATGCGTATGTAATTGCCTTCAATCTCCGGAATTACGCTTTTATTCAAGTCGCCCATTTGTCTTTTCTCCTATAAGTTTACTTTATATCTTTGCCGCCGTTTTATCGCTTGGCCAGCGTGGATCCACGCCGATGCACCTTTTATCGGCGCGCCGAAATGCTTGTCCGCGCCGCTCTGACTGACCATTCCTATAACTTCCCGTTATACCTGTTTTGTCCGCCTCATCGCATTTTACGGTACCTTTTACGCCCCGCGCTTTTGCGATTCCTTCACAATCCCGCGCACAAGGCGAATATTCTCTCCGTCCGTTTCAACAAGTCCCGCCAGCTTCAAAGAATTGATCGCCGCGCGGATCGTGGACGGGCTTCTGCCGCATGCTTCCGCCCAGGGCATTAAAAGGATCTTGCCCTCTTCTTCCCCGTATGCGTCATAGATCTTGGAGATCACATACATTCTCGTGTCGAAAAATGCCTTGTTCACTTTTTCCAGGTTCAGATACTTCGCCATGTTCTCCCTCCTCGCTTGTTTCCTCTGCTTCTCCGTCGCCTTCGTCCAGCCTGTCCGGCTTATCCTCTGGCTCTCTCGGATCTTCCGGCTCGTCATCTTCTTCCTCGTTCTCTCCTTCTTCGGTGTCCTCGTCGTCAAAAATAACCTCTTCCTCTTCGTCCGGTTCTGCCTGCTCCGTCGGCTCTGCCTGCTCCGTCGGCTCTGCCGCCTCGGGCGCGGGTGCAGGTGCTTCTGTCGGTTCCGTCGGTTTTGCCGCCGCTTCCGGTTCCGTGGCTTCCGTTTCCTGTTCTGCCGCGCCGTTCTCGTCTGCCTCCGCCATTTCCGTTTCCTGTTCTGCCGCGCCGTTCTCGTCTGCCTCCGCGATTTCCGTTTCCGCGTTCAATGTTTCGTATACCTCGCGGCTCGGCATATAAATATCACAGTACTCCTTTTCGATCTCCGCCAACTGCGCATTGGACAACTTCGCCGTTCGGCTCTTGAACAGTCCCAGGAAGGCGCGCGGTTTCAATGCACGCGTCAGCGCGCGTACCTCGTAAAGAATCTTTTCCCGTTGCAGTTTCTTCTGCTCCTTATAAATCTCGACTTCCTGCTTATAATCCTCGAATATGTTATTTGCCACCTCTTCCGCTTTCTTGGCGTCCATGAACTCCTCATAGCGATGCAGGCGGGATATGTCGATATAAAGTTTTTCGTTGAGTTCGTCCAGACTGCGCACCTTTCTGCCCTCACTTCTATTTATGCCTGAATCCGTACGGCTCGGCGGAGCCATTGATCTCCCGCGCGCGTTCTCCGCCGTCCCCGCGGCTGATATACTCGAAGTCCTCCCCCGCCGTCGGAATAAAATCGTCCGCACAGTCAAAGGAATTGTAGCAATCGAATATATTACCTTTGTGCTCGATCACCTGCGGCGTGCCGCCTCTACCATAATTCAGATAATCGTTGACCTCGTTGTAACCGTCGAACCGCAATACATGGAACAGCGATCTTTCCAGCCGCCCGTTCTGCCTGTATATATTTTCCATGCCCAACACGCAATAATACACTTCCGTGATCCGTCTGATATTCAGATCAACCAGGTCGATCCGCTGCACGTCATAATACATATCGATTCGAAAGTGCCGATGCGTTTCCCATGCGCGGCTCGTCCAGCTCGGGAACGTCGAACTCTGACGGCTGTCAAAGTACTTCTGCGCTTCCATGATATGAACTTGTGAATACGGCGCCAGGCGCATAACGGGCAAATTGTCGTTCTTAAAACCGAAATAATAGGGGTTGAACGTGTACGGTGTGAAATACTCTTCGTAATCCACCAGGAAATTGACGTCATAGGTTGCATAATAGGGCGGCTTGTCCGGGAGCGTGAAGATCCTGCGCCGTTCTCGGGCATAGCCCTTGATCATCTCGATCGCGCGTTCCAGGCGTTCCTCGCCTTCCCGCATGTACCCGTCTATTAAAAAATGCGTGTTCAAGGCGGTTTTCCCAACGCCCGGCAACCCGAAGATCCCCACGAGCATTTTTCTTCCCTCTTTTTTTCAAAATTCGCTTGACTTTTTCGATTTTTTGGAATATACTAATATCAGATGAAACAAAAGTATTTGTTTCTGCCGCCGATGGTCAAGTAGGCGGCTCTTTTTTTATTTCTCCCGTTTTTTCGCGAACCTTTTGATTTCTTTCGCCGTCTTTGCCGGAACATAGACGGTTTTATTTTTACTGTTTTTTATAACTTGACCCTCTATCGCTTCCAGATCCAAAGGATTCCCGTTTATATCTTTCGCATAATAGCTATTCCACACACCGGAAGGATATTTGATTGAAGGCAATTTTACTTCCTTCAATAACTTGCGCTCCAACGCCCGCACACGCTTGTGGTCGTATAAATGGGTCAACTGCACCGCCCGCAACTCGCCGCTCTTGTCGTCCTTGTATACGGCGTATATATGTTCTTGATTTTCTTTATATGTTTTTTCCTCTTTTTCGTTCTTAGGTTTGAACATATATTTGTTACGAATTTTTACAAGCCTCATTTGTCCTTGTCCCTCTCGCGTTTTACAACCTCGCACAAATCGCCTTTGCGCAGAAAATCGGAAGGCCAATAGTAACCGTTCCCCGTCCAACCATTATTGCCTTTACGCACTGTAATCGTGTCGCCTGCCTTGCCGAACGGAAAATCGCGTTTCAATTTTATCCGCAGCACTCCGTCCGTCCGCTTAATCACGTTCTTTTTCGTCCCGCTTGCAACGGTTTTTTTCTTCCCCGCCGGCTTCTTCGCCTTCGCGGGCGTTTGTTTTTGCTTGTCTAATTCCTTTTGCATTTCGGCTCGGTCTGCCGGCGACAGCGTTTTCATATAACGCTCCCGCGCCTCGATCGGTCCGTGTAAGACCCCATAGCCCACTGTGCCTTTCGGGTATTTTTCCTTTTTCTTCGGCTTTTTCTCGGGTGTATTCTTCGCTTCCCGCTTCTCCGCCGCGACATCGCGGCGGTATGCGTCCCACGCCGCCCATGCTTGCCCCGGCGTCAGTCCGTACGACGAGATCCCTGCGCCTTCCAATAGCCCGTATGGGCGTTTATAAAGATCCGGCTTCAATTGTGTTTCAACAATTTGCCCGCGAGGGCTTTTTTTTAACGGGTGCTTTCCGATCCGTTTAAGTTCTTGCCTTTGTTCTTCGTCCTTCACGTTCGTTCTGAACGTCCTGCCCGTCTTTTTCGTCGCTCTCTTCATCTTCCCGCTCCTTCCACTTTCGTTTATTCTCTGCCTTTACGGATCTTTCCGTAATACTTTTCCACCGCCGCGCGATTCTTTTCCGTGTCGGGATAGTAGCGCGTCTTATCCGTCAGCACAACTTTCCCCGTGCGGGGATCGATCGCCCCCGAAACTTTCCGAACCGCGATCTTGTTCTTCGTCGCGTAAACGTCCGTCGCGCCGTCTAAAACGCGGCTGTATATCGCCGGCGGCGATCGCTTTACCGTCGTTTTCCTCTTTCCCGCGCTCTTCGCCGTTTTCTTGGGCATGGGCGCGTTCTTTTTGTTCTTCATCGCCATTCTTCCGCCGCTCCTTTTCACGCCTATTTCCGCGCCGTCTTGATGATTTTAATCACAATAAAAATCAACGTAATGACCGCAAACACAATGATCGCACCGTTCAGCCAGGGTTCCCAACTGACCAAAAAATCAAACTCCGCCGCAAGCTCCCCCACCGTGATCCGCGCCACGATGATGAGCAATAAACAAATTAAACTTTCAATCATTTCGCTTTCCCTCCTTGGTTCCGCACGATCTGCACGATTATCAGGATAATGATCAGCACCGCCGCGATGATGATTGCCACAACCCACCAAACCGGGCTGACGTCCGGCGGCGTCGGTAAATCCGGTATTATATCGATCGGGTCGGACACCACCCCCAGCACCGTCTTTTTCTCCCCGGTGTTCATCGTTATGTCGATGACATCAAAGTCAAGGTATAAAGTTTCTTGTGCAAAATACACATCACCCAGGTTCGCGGGATATTGCGTTCCGCGCCGCAATAGCATACCCGTTTCCACAAAATCAGAACTTTTCCAAAAGTGAAAGACATAGGTCGTGCTATTCGGTTGATTGTATACCGTTTTCAGCTCGTCATAATCGCCTTGATCGATATAATAATCCCGCTCCACTTGTTCCGGACTTTCCGCTTTCTCTACCCGCTGGATCGCGGGCATGGTGTATTCCGTTTCCGTTCCCCAAACAAACAGCCAAAACTTATTAAACGTAATACTCGTGAGCTTGAAATCATCATCTGCCGTCAATCTTGCCTCTGTTTTTTCTTTGTCCACGCTTGAAAAATACCGGCGGTCATATCGTCCGAGAATGTCTTTATTCTTGGCATTTTCTTCCAAATATTTTTGCAATTCTTCCGATGTAACGGTATAGTCATACGGCGCCGTACTGCCTGAATCGAAAACCATGTTGATCTGATCGATACGACCCAACCCGTCATTGCCGTTTAATGTCGCGTCCACGTTCCCGCCCGGATCGAATATCACATCACTGTAAAACTCTACACCGCCGAAAAATCCCTCTACGCTATAATACCCTTGTCCGTTCCCGATGCAGGCGTATTCCATGCCGCTCTGATCTTGAAATTGCAACGATTTCATCGTTTCAATAAACGACTGATTGTTTGTAACGATCACCGGCGACAGCAACGCCTTCAAAAATTCTGCGTGCACGGCGTATAATTCCCCGTATTCCTCTATGTACTTATCGGGAATACTGAAAAATACACTTGCCAAAACGTCCTGACGGTTTTTATTATCTTTATTGATTCCGTCCGGTCTGAAAAATGTTTGATGAACTTCCAGCTCCACCGTCTTTTCATTGTTCACAGTCAGCGTGGAAGAGAGTGCGCTCTCGCCGCTCATACCCTCGGCATAGCCTTCATAGTAAAACGTGTTGGCGACCTTATGATCCTGCGCCATTGCCGCGCCGACTTCCCGCAACTGTACGCCCGCGACGTCGTACCGACGCTTGCCGTTCGCCGCGTCCTGCGCCTGCGCGTTTGCAAGGACCTGCCCCGCTTCATCGACAACGCGGTACTTCCATACCGTCTTATCTTCCGTGTGCGAACAGTATACAAGCGGCAAATTGGCGTACCCGTCTGGATCGCCGTGGGTGTCATAGCTCACCGCCATGTTCACGACGTTCTCGCCCGCCATTGTGGAATACGACGTCCCCGCCCGATCGTACACATAGACATACAGGGCATAGTTTTCACATTCGGCAGGATCTTCCGCAAAGGCAAATTCCGCCAGGGCGATGACCTGCACGGCCTCGCCCGCAACGCTCACCGCGGGGATCTCCGCGCCCAGCGCGGCCAGATCGTCCCCGATCGCCGTTTCGTCATACGGATAACTTTCTGCCGCATACGCGGAAAGTGCGCTTGCGGAGATCCACCCCGCAAACGCCGTCAGAATCGCTATGATCATTTCCGCGAAACACATCAGCCATGCCGCCCATGCCCGCGTTTTATGTACTTTTGCTCTTGCCATAACCGTGCCTCAAAAGATGACTTCTTCGGGCGTCAGGACGATCGACTCCACCGCGATCAGCGGCGAAAAGGTTACTTCCAGCACGCTCTCCTCCGCTCCGATCGGGACGATCGTCAGCTTGAATATGTCTTCCGCCGGACGCCCGCCCGGTACTTCAATCGCTTCTTCCGTGTTCAGGTACTGCGCCAGGATCCCCTCGAAATCGTCAAATGACAACTTAAACGTGTGGTACAGTCCGTCCGCGCCGCCTTCGTCCGTCAGGGAAAATCCGCTCGTCAGATCTTTTCCGTTCTGATTCCGCCAGCTGTATTCCGCGTCCCCAACGGTAAACACGAAATCATTCTCCGCCGTCGCATAGGCTTCGATCTTCACTTCATATTTGTCTTTCCCGACAATCGTAAACTCTCCGCCGCTTTCGATCTGCCCCAGCGATTGCCCGTTCTCCACGATCGCGCCGTTATAACTCAACACAGCTTTCCCGTCGCCGAGAAAACCGAAATAAAACGCACAGAACACACCAAGCCCCGCCACCAGCAAGCCGAGGAGTACGCACAGAAAAATTGTCAAACCCTTATTCCCTTTTGCCATTCCTTCCGCCCTCCTGCTCCTTTATATCTCGATCTCACCAGGAGAAATCGTTACGCCTTCCGTTTTCAACCCCGGACTGTTCCGCGAGAACAGACACCGATACACCGTTTCGTGCGCCGTGCCGTCCGTTTGGTTCGATACGATCTTCAATTCAAAATCGTATTCGCCCGCATTGCTCCCGATCGCCGTCAAAAACTTATTATAATTCCCCTCATCGGGCGCACCCGCGGAGAAATCATAAAAATAATACAACCCGAAAAACTCGTT
>CALWCO010000034.1 GCA_944376455.1 uncultured Clostridia bacterium | reverse complement strand
GGAAAAAAAAGAAACTTTCGGACATGATATTACCGAAAGAGCGAATTCGACGGATATATGTGTGAAAAAAAACTTTTTGCGGATACTAAAGAAGAAAAAAGGAGGAAAAAATAAAAATGTGTACCGCAATCGGTTATCTGACCGAAAATTTCTATTTCGGGCGTACGCTCGACAACGACGTGTCTTACGGGGAAGAGGTGGTCGTGACGCCGCGCAGGGCTCCGCTCGTTTTCCGCAATCTGCCTGCCGCGGAAAGACATTATGCCTTTATCGGCACGGCCTGTATCTCCGACGGAATGCCGCTATATTACGATGCGGTGAACGAGAAGGGGCTGTGTGCGGCAGGGTTGAATTTTGCGGGCAATGCTGTTTATGCCCCGCCGCAAGCGGGCAAAAAAAATCTGGCGCAGTTCGAATTGTTGCCCTGCCTGTTGGGCTCGTGTGCGTCCGTGCGGCAAGCCGTCGCCTTTTTGCGCGGCGCACACATTACAAATCAGGCCTATAACGCAGACATGCCCCCTGCGCAATTGCATTGGATCATCGCCGATCGCCGTGAAGCGGTTGTGTTGGAATGCACCCGCGGCGGAATGAAAATTTATCCCGATCCCGTCGGGGTGCTGACCAATAATCCGCCGTTCCCCGTGCAGATGTTCAAGCTTGGCGAGTTCGTCGGACTGTCGCCGCGCGAACCGCGCAGTACTTTTTCTCCGCGGATGCGGTTGCGTTCGCCCGGCCGCGGGATGGGGGCATACGGTCTGCCGGGCGACCTGTCGTCGCCCTCCCGTTTTGTCCGCGCGGCATTTGCCCGCGAAAACGCCGTTTCCGGGGCGGGCGAGGCGGAGAGCGTGTCGCAATTTTTTCATATGCTCGATTTCGTCTCCCAGCCGCGCGGCTGTTGCGCCGTCGGAGAAAAATACGAGGTCACGCTCTATGCTTCCTGCTGTAATGCCGATACGGGCGTTTATTATTACACCACTTACGAAAACCGCACGCCTGTTGCGGTGGATATGCGGCGCGAAGACCTTGAAAGCAGCCGTCCCGCGCGCTATCCTTTCGTGCGCACGATGACCGTTGTACGCGCCAATTGATCCGGGCATGGCCGAATGTTTATCAGAAAATCTCTTCACCGAAAAAGGCGGGAGCGGAAATAAATTTTTCGGCTCCCGCCATCCTTTTTGAAAACGCGTTTTCTCCCGCAGATAAGCATGTTTTTTCGCGTGCTCTATTATTCGGATAAGTCTATTTTTATATCAAGCATTAAAATAGGATATTGACAAATATAAAGTATATATTTATACGGTAAGGCAGAAAATCACCGTCACCAACGACATCGTGGAAGCGACTGTCAGCAAAAATCCCACAAAGACAGAATATATCAGCGGACAGATCTTCGATCCGACGGGCATGGAGCTTTCCGTCAAATATCAGGATAATTCGACCGGCAAATTTGTCGTGTCTTCCGCGTCCGACGTATCTTTCGGTCAGGATCCCCTGACCACCGGACAGACTTCCGTTGAAGTCACGGTCGGAACGGTGAAAGTTTCTGTCCCCGTTACGGTCAACGCCGGTATGTATGCGGAAGCCGAAAACGGTCTCATCGACTCCGCTAAGGCGAAAATAAATACCGATTCCCCTGAAGCCACGGGCGGCAAATACGTGGGCGACATGAAGTCGGGCGATTCGCTCACCTTCCTGTTCTCCGCGGAATCCGAAGGCACGGCGGACATCACTTTCCGTCTGGCTTCGCAGTATCTGAAAGAAGACAGCAACTGGACGCCGATCTGGATGGGCGACTGTCAGCTCAACCTGATCATGGACGTTCTGGTCAACGGCGAGCCTCTCACCATCGGTGACGATGTCATTCTCCCCGGCGGCGGCGAGCCGGGCGGAGAACCCGATCAGTCCCTTTGGTTCAACTGGCAGGATGTAGATCTCGGTCAGATCAATCTTGTCGAAGGCTTGAATACGGTGACCATTACGTTCAAACAGCATAGCTACACGGATACCAGCCAAAGCTCGTTCAGCGGCAAATTTACGGCAAACGTCGACAGTATGTGGATTGTTTCCGACGGCGGCGTTGAACTTTCGCCCGTGGAAATGAACATTGACGTTGCGGCAAGCGATGTTTCGCTGATCGAAGAGGAAGGAGTGCCTTACCTCGTTGTCGATGCGGACATCGATTACAGCGGTTATACGGCAGAAGCCTTGGAAGCGAACCTGGCGGAAGCGTTGGGCTTTGCGTTGCAGAACGTTGAAACCGATGCCTACTTCTTGACGGGCGCATCCGATTATGAACTGACGGTCTCCGTAGCCAACGAAAATGAAGCGACCGCACAGCTCAAAGCCGATGTTTCGGGTCTGACGGGCGGAAACTATGCCGTTTGCTTGGGTTATGACGAAAACGAGCAGCGCGTATTGCTGAACAAGGACACGCTCCCTGCAAGCGTTAAGATTACCGGCGGTTCTTTTAGCGCAAACGCCGTCTCCTATGAGGTGGTCTATAGCCCCGATTCCACGGCGGCAGAAGATTGCGAAGGCAATGTGGGATTGAAAGTCACGACGGCCGTGACGCTTGACAGCGCGACGCTCGGCACGCAGGTCAGCTTGGAAGAGCGTGACGGCAGAGTCTGGTACGTCATCGCCGGCGGTACGGTTTCCTACACGAAAGAAGATGCTACCCTTTCCGACGCCGATGCGAAGGCCGGAGCGGAAAAGCTCCTGCAGGCGTACTTCTATTTTGATCTGCAGAACAATCCGTACATGGAAAGCGGCAATTGGAGCGGTAACTGGGATGCCAATTTGGTAAATGCACACGTGATCACGATCACGGACGATACGTTTGAACTCGCGGTGGACGTTACCGATCTCGCCAATAACTCTTACACCACGCACTGCAAAGAAGCGAGCGCCAATACGGGCAACGACGGTTGGAATGACTTCAAACCCGACATCGATTCCTTCACCAGCACCGTTACGCTGAACGGAAGAGTGTATGCGATGAGCTATACCAAAGGCGGCGGCAACGAGCAGTACTATGGTTGCGTCGGCATGAAGATTTCCGATGCGCCCGCCGAACCCGCAGCATAACAGGAATACCTGCCTTTTGATCGGATCTGACGGGGCCGATGGTTGTCGTCCGATCGTCGAAGGTAGTGCGTAAAACAACACAAGACAGCGCAAGCTGCAAAGGGGCGACCCGCCGATCGGCGGGTCGCTTTTCTTCTAAGAATGGGCGTATAGAGTCAATCATACGACAGAAAAATTAAAAGCAAAATAAACCGCTTGCCGCAGTAACGGGTGGCGGCCGTATTCGTTTGCGATCGCTTCAATCGCGGTGCATTCTCTGCTTTTGCCTGTCGGGCGGAGCCGTTCTTATCGGGCGCAGAAATTTTCCGTAGACCGTGACAAAGAGCGGGGTAATGGTAAAATTCGTCGTATTCAAAGTAAAACCATGAGGAGGAAATTTATAGTTTTGTCTTGACAAGAAGAAAAAATGTGATACAATGAAAATATACTTGCAAATGCCGCCGTACAAACTTCGTGTTTTTGCGGATAGGCTGTTTTCGGGGGATGACGGATGAATATAAAGAGCCGTGGCATTAATCGAGGGGAATGTTTTTTATGCGACAAAAAATATATCGCAAGTCTGTTCAAGGACGATCCGATACGGATTTTTTTCGGCCGCAGAAAGAACCTTTCCGACAAAACCCAAAAGGACGTCGTCGCGGAATTGGTGCTCCGCCGTTATGACGTGCGTTTCATGGACATACCGCCTGATTCGCTGTACCTCTATCCCGTTCAGTCAACGCAGGGTGTGCAGGCGTTGCGCGAGGCATTTCAGACGGATGTATTGCCTCGGCTGCATGAAATGTATTTGCAGAAAAAAGATTGCTTTCTCGGGGGAAAAACATTCGGTGATTTTAAAATACAGATACGGCTGAAAGACGGCGGATTTTCCTTTGCGTGATCGGGAATTTGTTTGTTTTGTGCCTGTCTGTATGTATGCCTCCGCGGCTCACTTATATTGCGTTATATTTTATCCATATTTTTATCAATGCCCATATCCATGCCCGAAAAACAAGAAAAAATGCGCGAGGGAAGTAACGGTTCTCGGAAGGACAAAAGGAGTGAGTGAAAATGAATATTGCCGATAAAAAACTGCCGCATGCACACTCTGTTTTTTTCTCTTTGGTCCTGCCCGTCGGCGCCGTACGGGAGGAAGAGGAGAAAGCGGGCATCACGCACCTGATCGAACACCTGTGTTTCAGACGGACGCAAACGCTCGGGCAGAGGGAGATATACCGTTTTTTCGAGCAACGCGGGGCAAACGTGAACGCCGTTACGGGGAAAAATTTCTTATGGTTTTATTTTTCAGCCGGATCGGACGTCTTTGAAGAGGTTTTGCGCCTTTTTTACGATATGTTTCATGTCACGGCATACACGATCGAGGATGTAAAGGCCGAAAAGAAAATCATAACAGGCGAGGCGGAAGGATTTGAAAAGACGAACGATTCAATTATCCTTGACAGTCTGTGGTCAGACGCCGCTTTTTCAAAATCCGTATTGGGCAGCGTTGAAAGTTTGAACAATATCTCCCTGTCGGATGTTTCGGAATACAAGAAAGAATTGCTCTCCCTTTCGGGGACGGTGTTTTTATGCGGTAATTTTACCGCCGCCCAGAGGGCGTTGACGGAAAAACTGTTTGGAGGCGATGCCGTCCCGCGGTCCGTTTCCGCGCCGTCCGCGTCCGTCCCGCCGCCCGTTCTCGCTGAGACTGCCTGCGAAAGTGCGCGCAAAAAGGAGAGAAATATTGTGTTCGTGCGGGATAAATATAAACTTTGCGACGTGTATTATGCGTTCACGCTTTCCCTGCCCGCCGCAGAGCGGGAACGGACGCAAGAAATTCTGTGTCTGCAGATGCTTGAAAGCGCATTGTTCGAAGGGAACACGGCCTATATAACGGCGGCGTTGCGTGAAGAATTCGGAATATACAATGTGGACAGCAGATTGGAATGTTTGGGAAACGAAGCTGTTTTTCTCTTTTCTTTCAAGGCGGAAAACAGCAACATTTGTGCCGTGACGGAGAAACTCGAACGGTTGTTGCGGGAGTTTGTCTTTGACGCACGGTATTACGAATACATAAAAGCTTTTTATTGCGACAATGTCGGAATGCTGTGCGATGATCCGCAGATATATGTGGAGAATTGGACGGACAATTACATTTTGTTCGGCGAGCCGATGACGCCGGAAGAAAAAGCCGAAAAAATAGCCCGCATTCCGTCGGAATCTTTCCGGGCGGTCTATCGGAAGATGTTGCAGACGAAAAAAAGTTGGTTTTTCGGCAAGATTTCCTTTGGGCAAAGACGAAAATTGCGCAAATTGTCAATGCCTGCGCTTCCCGCGCGCGGTTGAGAAAGATTTTTTGATTGGAAGGAGAAGAAATGGCTGATCGAGCGTTTAAAGAAAAAAGCTTTTTTGCCTTTCCCACCCTTATGATTGGCGGAATAGTACTCTCTCTGCTTCTTTTCAGTATTCCGCCGAGTATCATTGCGCTCGTCTTATGGCAAACCGATTTACAGGAAACCGTGAAAATTTTGACGTACATCGCTTTGCTTTTTGTGTTTGATGCTTTTGGCGTTTTATGGTTATTCTTTACGGACGCTTGCACAAAGATTGTCATTCGAGACGGAAAAATTCTGCAAAAAAGAGGAAGAAAAGTGACAGGCTCTTTTTTGACGGATGAAATCGTACATACGGAAAAACGGTTTTTCGGCAAAATTAAGGGGTACATATTGTGCATATATTATGTCGGAAAAACGACCGAAGAAAAGAAATTGAAACAGTTGGAATACGGAAATTTTATAAAATATGAAGGCTGTATTGTAATGGAATACACGAGAAAGAGAGAAAAATTGTTCGATGATTTAAGGGCAGGACAATAAAAAATTGCAGAATAAGAAAAAACGGGCACTCCAAAATCGAAGAGATATATTGTATTGTTTTCTGTGTTGAAAGCAACGCGATCGATATATATTTTTCTTATGATTACGACAAGCAGAGTAATGAAAATATCTTGACAAAGAAGGAACCCGTCTTCAAAATTGTTTGAGCGGGAGGAGAACCGTTCGGACGTAGCATTTACAGTGAATGGAAGGAGATTCTGATTGAACGGTTTTATATTTTTCAGTAAGGCGGTGACAAAATGGGAAAAAAGATTTTCAAGACGATCATAATTTCCGTTTGTTGTATTTTCTTGTTCTTTGTACTGTTTCTGATTCTTTTTCCGATTTTTGTGAATTCGGAGCTTTTCCTGGGAAAACAATACGGTCCCTATCATCACGAGGCCTTGATCACCGTCCCGACAAAATCGGTAACGGCGGGCGGGAGAACGTATTGTTGGTATGATGAAGAAGTGTATGAAATGAAGGACGGAAGTTTCACGTTTGTTTCCACCCGTCACGTGCAGGACGAAGATTACATCGGCGGCGTGAACGACATAAAAACGGACGGAACGGATCTCTATATCGCTTCTGCGGACGACATAAACAGCATCAACGTCTTTTCTTCCGATTTTTCGTACAAAGAGACATTGGTGAGCGGCGGCGCGCGTTCGTTGGTCTTAGACGGGGATAAAATTTATTATTTCACGCTGACGGAAACCGGGTCGGACGTATCCCAATTGCGTTGTTACGATCGTTCCACGGGGCAGGACGTCTTTGTGACAGACGGTTTTACCAATGATGTGTATGAGGTGAACGGGAAAGTCATGTACGCGAATGCGAAAGGGAACTTGTATTGGGCGGATGAAACGGAGGGCGTCAATCTTGCGGACGATTACATCCTGAATTCCATGACAGGGTATCTTTCCCGTTCCGATCGGCAATCGCTGGGCTTTTATTATGCAGGCAAGACGGGAACCGTAACGGTCGGCGGCGGCAACGTTGCGCTGACCTATGACGGAAAAACGGCCATATATCCGTTGAACGGAGAAAATATGTTGTATAACCGCATTCTGGTCAGCGAGGGGAAATTGTTGTTTGCGACCGTGGAATATGCGGCCAATGCAGGTTGCAACAATGATTTTTGCATTTGCCATGTCGAAGCGTCCAAACTGTTTTCTTATGACTTTGCAACGGGAGAATTTTCGTTGAAACAGGAATTGTGCGAACGGAAGTATTTTATCTCTTTTGACGATGCGTTCGTTTCCTATTACAGCGACGGAAAAGTGATCCGAAACGGCGCGGCGGTCGCGGAAGTGGAAAAAGCGGCGCCTTACGGCGCGTATATGCAATACGGAACCGCGTCCAAAGGCGGCGAAACGCGGATCAGCCGCTCGGTGTTTTACGACGACGGAAAGACGGTGTATCATTGCTATGACGATAATTCCCGCTATATAAAAGACGTTTATTTTTAAAGAATATACAAAAGACAGCGGCTTTTTTAAGGCGTTTGGTCTTTGACTGCGTGCCTATGGCGCAAAGGGAAGGACAGAAATGCCGTTTCGTAAAATAACGGATTGATTTTTTATTCTTTTCAAGGAGAAAAATAAAATGCGCGAACATTTGCAAAGGTTGTTGCGGGACAGAAAACTGATGGGTGTATTTTGCAGAAGGTCGAATGTCGGCAGTTTCCTGGCGGGTTATCTTATCGGTTTGTATGACGAATATGCGCTGTTTCTCTGTTTTGATCCCTATGGTCAATTTGACGGATATTGCTTCAAGCGGATTGAAAATATCTTTCGGGCGGTGACCGATTCGCAATATTTACAGGCACTGGAAAAATTGATTGAAAAGCGGGAGATCGCCGATCCGTTCGGCGGGGCGGAGGTGACGCTGAAGGACGTTTTCTCCCGCCTTGCAAAGGAAAAAGTACTTTGCTCGGTGGAATTGTTCGACGATGCGGACACCATGACGTACGGGTTCATAACAGACGTATCCGACGACGGAATTGTCATGCGCGAAATCGATCGGGACGGCAAGAACGACGGTGCCGTATGTTTTCTTCCGCAAGACGTTACAACCGTTTGTTTTGATTCCCGGGATGAGAAAAAACGTCGCAGTTTAATGTCTGAATAGCATAAAAGTTTTATGAATTTTTTGAGCGTATGTTTTAAGAAGGAGTTCATATGAGGAAATTTTTGCAACGGTTGCTTGCGGCGAAAAAGTCGGTGCGCCTGTTCGCGGAAGAAGGGGATCCCGCTTCCTTTGTCGACGGCTATCTCATTCGCGTTTGCGATGAATATGTCCTGTTGCTTTCCGTCGATGAGGATGGAGCTTTTGACGGATATTGCTTAAAACGTACGGAAAATATTTTTCGTGCGGATACGGATTCTCAATATTTACAGGCATTGGAAAAACCGATTGAAAAGCGGGAGATCGCCGATCCGTTCGGCGGGGAAGAGATGACGCTGAAGGACGTTTTCTCTCGCCTTGCGAAGGAAAAAATACTTTGTTCGGTGGAATTGTTCGACGATGCGGACACAAAGACATACGGGTTTGTGACAGAAGTATCCGACGGCGCGATTGTCATGTGTGAAATCGACGAGTACGGCAAAGAGGACGGTACCGTTTGCCTTCTTTCGAAGGGCGTTACAACCGTTTGTTTCGGTTCTCATCTTGAAAAAAGACGTTTTTGCCGCATTGCGCAATGACCGTATGTTTGCGGGCATGGGCGGCACGTAAAGGTGCTATTTGTATTTTATGGCGCGCACGAGCGGGATGCTTTGCACATAAGAGCCAATACCTTTTTGGGACAGGAAAAATTATCGTAAAGGAACTGCAGGGCGTTGCTTTTGAATGTGCGCGAAAGGATTTCATCGGCGTTGCAATGAAAAAATAAGGGCGCGGAAAGGCTGTTTTTTCACGGTAAATTCGGGGGAGGAAAAGCGATGATAGAATTTTACGGAAAAATTACGGGGGAATGCAGGCAATATATCATGAAACGGGAGGCGATCGTTGCCTGTGTCGCATTTACGGTGGCGGCGGTTTTGGTCAGTATTCCGATTGTTATTCTGTCGGTCACATATGATCCCTTGATTTGGATTATGATGACGGTGCCAGGCGGAGCGATTGTTTTGAGTTTTATCCCTTTCTTTTTAAAGGATTACGGGCTTTCGGATGCAAAGTTGATTTTTCCCATAAAAATATCCGTGGACGAAGACGGCGAAATGCTCAGCGAAAACAATCGTTTTCATGAATACAGGCATGTTTCACAGGTTAAAAAGGTTTTAGACATGGGGGAATTCTATGTGCTGTATTTTTATTGGCGGCACAGAACTTTCAGGTATGTCTGTCAGAAAAATTTGTTGACCAAAGGGACTTTGGAGAAATTTGAAGCCTTTTTCAAAGAGAAACTCGTCGTCAGAGCGAAGGCGTAACGTGCAAGAAAAAAGCCGCGTTGCCGACGGAAAAAGAAAAAACGGGAAGAGGAGGGACGATCGCATGCCGAGGGGCGGTCCGTTCAAAGTGAAAATAGCGGGGAAAATTTTTGAAGCGGAGGATGTGTCCGCGCTCGGGGTTCAAGACATGGTGTTCGCCCCGGCGGAAGCCGAACGGCTGTTGCGGCATTTGAAGGACAATCGGATCGTTGTTTTGGGCGGCGATATTTTGGTGGAATCGCAAGGAGAATTGAGATTTTCGGGGGACAATTGGTATGCGGACGGCAAGGATTTTTCCGAAGCTTACGATGCGGCCGTTGCCTATCTCGAAAAGTGCAAGACATGGTATAAAAACGATAAATATTTTGTCGGCATCGTGTTTTAGCCGTTGCGGTCCTTTTTTCCGTGACGGAATTTTTTTGCAACTTTGAAGAAAAACAAGCCGCCATGCCCGCGATAAAGAGGGAAAACGTTTTTCCGCGCGGTGACAGAGCCGACGCCGCACGGCAGGCCGCAAACACAACAGAAAATATAGATCGGGAATTATAAAGACATGACAATAATAAAATAATATTTCTAATATAAGGAATGCTTCCATCATGCTTCGGAAAAAACGCGGAAATCGGCTGCGTTCCGTCGGGCGGCGAGGGCTTGCACATTGCACAAAGTCCTCGCCGCTTTTTCGTTTCGGACCCGTAAAAATATGCAAAAAAGAGACGGTAAACAATTGACTAAAACAGCGCGAATTGTATTTTTTACAGCATAAATTGTTGTTTATTGGAACTTTCGCAAACAATTCATACAATTTTTGCAATTGACACCGGGGGGTATGATATACTTTAATCAGCGGTCGGGTGTGCGTTTTTTTGGTAAGATGTGGTAAGATTATGTCTTGCAGAGGGACAGACACAGCTTGTTCCGGGTCCGGATCTTACAAATTCTGTATACTCGTCGGCAAAATTCGGCGTAAAGAGCCGAAAAAAATCTTTGAGAGGAGAAGGAGAAAATGAACAAAACCAAAAAGTTGTTTGTGATCGGATTGCTTTTGTTCGGGCTGATCTTTTCGGTAGCGGCTTGTGCCAAGCCGGAAACGTTCACGCCTCCCGAACCGGGCGATCACGTCGTCACCATCAACGATGCCTATGACTGGAACGAAGAGGGCACGGCTTCCACTCGCCCCGAATTGGGCGGGGATTATGAGCCGTCGCTTCCTCCCACCGACGTCACCATCACGATTGCCGAAGGCTCGGAAGTGCGCTTTGTCGGCGGGGCGACGTCTGTCACGCTGCCCGTCGGTCAGTTGCTGACGGCGGCCGATTTTGACGCGTCCACGCTGGGCGGACACACCATCGGCGGTGTGGCGATGCTGGACGAGGAGGGTGGCATCCGTTCTTTCCAGACGTTGTCCTCGTTTGCGCCGTTGGACGCCGTCACCATCCTGCCTTACTGGGTACCCGAGCGGGGGGATTCCTATGAATTCGGCTCCAACAAAATAGGGGATTATTATTACGATGCAAGCGGCAATTTCCTCGGCGGAGAGGAGTATGCGCTGTCCGCGAGCAACGTGCTCATTGACGGATATATGGGCAAATGTATCTCCACGGGCGGAACGCTGGAAGAGAATTCTTATTTCCGTGCCGTGACCGTCTGCGAGCGTGAAGCGGGACAGACCTATACATATCATTATAAATTCAAGAACTTTGCGGAAGAGAGCGTGTCCTTCACCGTGCATCAGATGTTCACGGGGCATGCTTGGGCGGATGAAACGACCAACGTTTCTTCGGAGGTGATCACGTTGGAGGCCGGCGCGACGAGCGAATGGATTTCCCTGACCGATCAGAACACGAGAGACGACGGCAACACGCTCACGCTGATCCGTTTCAATCAGGATGTCGAAGGGTTCTCGCTGGGCGTTTCCATGTCCGTGGAGAACACCACGCCGACCAAACCGGCAAAGATCACTTTTGATCTGCCTTCGGGCTTCACCGTTTCTTCCGATTATGCGACCGACGTGCGGACCAACGATAAGCTGGTATTGCCCACCGCTTCGCAGATAACGAATAATACGGGACATAACCTCTTGTACTGGACGTATGAAGACGGTACGAAAGTAGTGGAAGGCGTGCGCATTCAGGGCGACATCAAACTTATCCCCGTCCTGACCGAAGACGCGAAGATCTCCGTCAAGGCCCCTTCCGGCTTTGTGGTATCGGGATATCCCAAGACCGTACAGACCAACGACAGGCTCACTTTGCCGACGGCGGAGCAGATCTCCAACAATACGGGCAACAGGTTGTTGTATTGGACATACGAAGACGGTACGCGCGCCAAGGAAGGCGACTTGGTGACGGGGGACATTACGCTCGTTCCTGTTTTGAGCCAGAATGCAAAAGTCGTTCTCGACCTGCCTTCCGGGTTTACCGTATCCAATAGTTATAATACGAACTTGCAGACGGGCGACACACTGACGTTGCCGACCGCGGCACAGGTCACCAACAATACGGGCAGGACCCTGTTGGGTTGGTATAACGTCGCGACCGGCCAGCCCATCACCTCGTCGCTTGTGCTGGAAGAGACCGAAATCACCATTGCGCCTTACTTTGCGCATCAGAACGGCGTGGAATTGCAGCCCGGTTATGGCGCGGACAACGCTTCTCAGCCCGACTATGTCGGCAGTTATGAAGGCACCACCTTCACGCATTGGAAGGGGGACGACGGCCAGAACGTTGACATGGATGAAGTCTTTGTCAGCCCCGCGCAGGTGAGCTATGCGGGCGGACAGAAGGGCGTCATGATCCAGTCGCGGGCAGGCTATTCCTTCAAGCAAAACGATGCCTTCCGCGTCAAGACGGCGTCCAATCCCGCCATGGATGGTGTGATTACATATGAGATTTTCTACACACTGACCAATTACGGCGAAGAAACGCTGGACTTCCATGTCTATCAGATCATGTCGCAGACCAACCTGACCACGGCAACCGATCTCGGCAACAAGGTCATTGCTCCCGGTGAAACGATCTCGTTCTCTGTGAACGTAAAATCCAAGAACAATAACCTCATGACCATGTTTGTCTTCAACCAGGCCGTTTCCGGCATCAATATGAAGATGGATATGAGCATGCAGGGCGTGGCAGCGAATATATCCTTTGATCTGCCGGACGGCATTGAAATTGCCGACGATTACAACACTGCACGTCATCAGGGCGAAACGCTTGTGTTGCCGACGGCCGAACAGATCAAGAACAGTACGCAGTATGACGTGATCGGCTGGACCTATGCCGACGGCACGCCCGCCAACGCAGGCGACGTGCTGAAAGGCGATGTGGTGCTGAAACCCGTTCTGAGCAAGGATGCGACGATTTCTTTCAACCTGCCGGGCGGCATTCAGATTTCCGACGATTATGTAACGGCCGTGCGCACGGGGGACGGATTGGTTCTCCCGACGCCCGATCAGATCACCAACACCACGGGCAAAGAAATTCTCGGCTGGAAATATGCCGACGGTTCTATCGCCGCGACGGGCGATACGATCGAGGGCGACATCGTTCTCGTGCCCGTACTGGGCGAAGACGCCGTCATTACCGTGGAACTTCCCGACGGCTTGACCCTGTCGGAAGAGTATGCGACCACGCAGACCACGGGCAAGACGCTCGTCCTGCCGACGGCGGAGCAGATTGAAGGCGTTCCAGCCGATGACAGAGAAATCCTCGGTTGGTACAACGTCGCCACGGGCGAAATCATCGAATCCGACGCCGTGATTGAAGATACTTCTTTGATCATTGCGCCTTATTGGACCCGCAGAGCGGATACGGCGACCTTGCAGAATGCCGCCGACAGCACCGCGAACGGCAATCCTTTGGTGTTCTGCAACGAACAGGGCAATCTCAGACCGGCACAGATCAGGCTGCCCGGTTCTTCGAGCAATCAGACGCAGGCCGATTGGTTTGATCCGATCTCGGGTGGCAAATGGGTAAACGACACGGTTATCGAAGGCGGCGAAGGCGGCTATGCCGAACTCGGCAACGTCGTTTCAATGGTATCCGGCAAGACGATGGAAGCGGGCATGGTTTTCCGTTGCGCAACGGTTGTTTCCGGTTCGAGCAGTGTCAAAGTGGTTCCTGTTAATGAGCCCATTACGTTCTATTACAACTTCCAGAATTTCGGCGACAGTGCAATTCATATGACGATGTGGGGCGTCAACAGCGGTATCGATTATGAAGGCGAAGGCCAGACCATCGACCTCGAGCCCGGTGAAAGCACGACCATCGAATTTACCGTAACCTATACGAAGGGTAGCGACAATGCAAATATAATGGCATTCTTCCGCGTCGAGGAAGCTATTACGGATATGCAGCTCGGTGCTTCCGTAAACGTTGTGTTGCCATAAAGGTTACGCAATAAAACAGTTATTAAGGAGGTAATCTTTCAATATGGCTGAGTTTTTCAATAAATATATGAGCAGCAGGACAGCGGCGTTTTACATCGCCCTCGTCATATCTGTGCTTTCGGTGGTCGCCGGGGCGGTTGCGGCTGTAACTCTCTCCTTTGCGGGGAACGTCTATCCCGTTTTGGCTCTTACCATTGCCGGTCTGGTGATATTCATCGTCCTGTCCTTGGCGGGGCAGGACGGGCTCGGTGCGGGCGGCATGGCGCTGTGTGTTTTTGCGGCGTTCCTCATGCTGGTCATCGGGGTCTATGCCTATTTCCTGGACGTCATTCAGAACCAGGCGATGGGAGCGTCTTTCGACATCCTGGGCGTGGAAGGGTTCTTCCCGCTCGTCGGGTGTGCGGGGGCGTTGTTGGTTTGCAGTATTCTTGCCAATATCCTGGCGTGGATCCGTATGAAGAAAAAAACTGTCCGCGCCCGTAAGCGTGCATGAGGAGGATACAAGCATGAAAATAGGAAGAATTTTTGATGTAATAGCAAAAGTATTGTTCAATATCACGGCAATCGTGTTCGGCCTCGTGACGCTCTTCAACATCGTGACCATGGACGAAAACGTGGCGAACCTTCTGACGGAAAACGTCTTTAAGGATAAGCCCGCCGACGTCACCTATTCCACGGGCCTGGAACCCGTCCGTTACAAGACATGGTATTCCTCCGTGGAGGATACCCTGAACGGCAACGGTGAAATCGCCTGGTTGGCGCAGAGCGAAGGGACGGTGCTCCTGAAAAACGAAAACAACGCTCTGCCTCTGGCGGAGAACACCAAGGTCAGCCTGTACGGCGTGACGGGGTATGACCCCATGTACTGCCTGGACGGTGCGGGCAACAACAAAATCAACGACCCCGCCGCTTACAACGGTAAATCCGAAGTCTATCGCCGTCAGTTCTTCTACAGCGAGTTCGAAAAGGCGGGACTGCAGATGAACAAGACCCTGTCCGACTGGTACAACAGCGCGGAAGGCAAGCATTACTGGCGCCGCGACTATGTCGGTTTCAACGGCTTGAACAGCGGGTTGGGTTACAAAGGCAACTCCAACGGCAACGTTCCCGCCCTGACCGAAGCGAGTTGGACGGAGATCCCCGACAGCGCCAAGGATACGTCCGCATTCGGCGCCGACTCGACGGCCATTTACGTTCTCGGCAGAATGGCGAACGAAAGCCTTGACCTCAACAGCGAAGGCGCGGGCGGTTGCGCTCCCGTCGACGGCGGCAACGACGACGGCAGAAAGGGCAACGTGGATTATCTGAAGCTCACCGCGGAAGAAAAGTCCGTGCTGGAAAACATCGGTAAAAATTACGGCAAGTCGATCGTCATCTTCAATCAGGCCAACCCGCCGCAGGACGATATTCCCGCGTTGTTGGAAGAGTACGGCATCGACGCCGCGCTGTGGATCGGTTTCCCCGGCTCGGACGGCATCAAGGCCGTTGCGGAGATCGTAACGGGCAAGACCAATCCTTCCGGCGGTCTGTCCGCGGCATGGTATACCTCGCGTGAAGCGAACCCTTCCACGCAGAACTTTGCAATCGGCGGCGTGAGCAACGTCGTCAACGTTGAGGGAATGTATGTAGGATACCGCTATGCCGAAACCCGCTATGAAGACGTTCTTCTCGGGTCGGAAAACGCGGGAACGTATGATTACGATACGCAGATCTCCTATCCTTTCGGATACGGGCTCTCTTATTCCACCTTTACTTATTCAGAGCTTGAAGTGGTCCCCGATCCCGATCCTGCCAAGAATTACTACACCGGCGGATTGATGGCGGCGAACGACGCCAATTATGCGGGTAATTACGGTACTCTCCGCGCCGAGGAAGACCGCCGCGCGACGGGTTCCCGGCTCGGCGATTGCGACGACCTGATTTTGCGCGTCAAGGTCACCAATACCGGCAGCAAGGCCGGCAAGGAAATCGTGCAGGTCTATGTCCAGCAACCCATCATCGCGCAGGACAAAGCGCACGGCGTGCAGAAGCCTTCCGTTCAGCTCATCGGTTACGGCAAGACGGACGTGCTCGAACCGAATGGTTCCGAAGTGGTCGAAGTAAAGATCGATGCCAATAAGTGGTTTGCCGCTTATGACAGCCGTATCGAGAACGAGGACGGCACCCGCGGCGGTTATGTTTTGTCCGCAGGCGATTACTATCTCGCGGTAGCGCGTAACAGCCATGAGGCCGTCAACAGCATCTATAAGGCCAAGACGAGCGGCGAGCTCAGCGACGCGCTCGACACCCAGTACGGCGCAGGCGATGCGGCTCTCGTTGAAACCATCAATGTCAGCGAGGCGCGCTCCAACAGCTATGAATATTGGACGCAGGGCACGACGGATGAAGTGCACAACCTGTTTGAAGACATCGATCCCAACATGGACTCCAATACTTCAAACGATGTTGCTTATTTCTCCCGCTATAATTGGACGACGACCGCGGCGATTCAGTCCAACGGCAGGATCGGACAGGATGCCCGCAACATCACGGGCGCGGCCAAGAACAAAACGGGCGGCTTTGACAGTACAAGCGCGATTACTTCCGCCAATATGGATTCTTTCATCGATTACTACAATGCGGCGGATAATTTCAATACCACACCCTATGTTTTTGGCTGGAGCGACACCGAATGGCAGCTTGTCGACCTGATCGGCGTGGAATACGATCCTGCCCGCGGTGCATCCGAAGAGGATGTGCAGAAGTGGTCGGAGCTGGTCGGACAGATGAGCGAGGAGGATTTTGCGAAACTGTTCTCGCAGGGCCTCAGAAAGACTCTCAGCGTCGAATCCATCGGCAAACCGGGCACCAACGATCAGAATGCTTCCAACGGTTTCGAATGGGCGTTCGGCCTCGGCGACGGCGACAATACCGGTAACTTTGGCGGAAAGAATGCCGATTACGGTTTTATGAAGAAGTTCGATTCTTCCGCGAAGATCGCTTATCCCACGGGATATCCTTGCGAAGGCATCCGCGCGGCGACGTTCAACAATGAAGTGGCTTACCTCGTCGGTCAGGCCATGGGCGAAGACGCTTTGTGGGGCGGCACTTCCAGGCTTTACGGTTTTGGCCTCGGTTTGCAGAGAAATCCTTATCACGGCAGAGCCGGCGAATTCTACAGTGACGATTCCTTCCTGACGGGTATGATCGGCGGATACGAGACCAAGGGCGCGCAGTCCAAAGGATTGTATGTCTACAACAAGCACTTTGTCCTCAACGATCAGGATACCAACAGAAACGGATACAGTTCCTGGTTGGACGAACAGACCTTCCGTCAGATCTATCTGCGTCCCTTTGAAATGGCGATTGAAATCGGTGATGCGATGAACGTCATGATCGCGTTCAACGAGCTCGGTGATTCCTGGACGGGCAGCAACTATAACCTGATGACCAGATGGCTCCGCGGCGAAGCGGGCATGGCGGGCTTTGCTCTCTCCGACTATGCGCCCGCTGAAGGCGAAAATATCGGTTACGGTATGCTTGCAGGCGCGTGCCTGCTGGACGGCAATACCAGCAACGGTTATTCCGCCGGTGTAGACGCGAGATATGACAACCGTTTGGTGGAGGCGGCGACCCGCATTCTTTATACGGTTGCAAACAGCAACGCGATGAACTTCTGGGGTGACGATACGGTAACGGTCAGCTTTGATCCTTTGTGGTATACCACCCGTACGAATGTCGTTACCGTTGTTAACATTGTCTTTGCGGCGAGCTGTGTGCTGTTGCTCCTGACAACGACCTGGCGGCTTGTGTATGAAGGCGTAAGTCGAGGTAATTCCCAAAAATAAACCTTGAGAGCAATTGCTTTATCTGAGTTTTGGAAAATCAAATCCCCTGCGTTGAAAAAACGCGGGGGATTTGATTTTTTTGTTTGGAAGGATAAAAAAGTACCGCCCGCGGCAAATTTTTGCCGCGGGCGGTGCGTTGTTTTGTCGCGCCCGGACGGACGCGAAGGATTTTTTGCGATAATCATTTCCATCTGAAAACTTTCGGTGCATCAAGCCAAGAACAGATCGGACAGATAAGCCGAGCCGATGAGTATGCCCAGATAGAGGAAATTGATGAGCAGGAAAACTCCGATATATTTTGCCGTATGTTTCGGATCGCGGCGGCGGTATTCGCCCAGCGTGATCAGGCTTGCAAGCGACGCGACAGGCGTTCCCAATCCGCCGATATTGACGGCGACAAGAAGATGCCTGTAATCGGTCGTGAACTTGGAGAGCAACACGGAGGAAGGCACGTTGCTGATGGCCTGACAGGATCCCACGCCGACCAAAAGGGGTGACATGGCGACCAGTGCGCCGAGCGTTGCCTGTACGGCGGGGATGCGCGCCATATTGCCCGAAAAGACGAAGAACGCACAGAAAGTCGCAAGCAAAGCGTAATCGACGTGCATAAATGCTTTCGGTTCCAAAATGATGAGCGCCAGCGTCACCGCGATCAGGCCGATGTAGAAGGGGAACACGCGGAACACGATCATGACGGACAGGGCGAAGAGCAGGAAATAGACGATCATGCGCCATACGGCGGGTGCCGCCGCGGGCGGCGTTTCCAACGTAACGGGAACGGGTTTCACCAACAGACAAGTGCCCGCAATCAGGACGAACGACACCGCAAAGGGCAATGCCATAATGGAAAAGAATTCCGCCGCACCGATGGAGTAATAGGAGTACAGGTAGAGGTTTTGCGGGTTACCGAAGGGGGTCAACATCCCGCCGAGGTTGGCGGCGATGTTCTGCATCACGAAGATAAACGCCATATATTTTTTCTGCCCGCAGGAGGAGAGCACGAAATAGCCGAGGGGGAGAAAGGTGATGAGCGCCATATCGTTTGCCATGATCATCGACCCGAAATAGGTTACGAACACCAGTGCAAAAGCGACAAAGCGCATGTTCCCGAACGCCGTTACGATCTTCCCTGCCAGCCATTCGAAAAATTTCCGTTCTTTCAGCGCACTTACGACCGCCAGCGTGCAGAACAGGCAGGAGAGCGTGTTCAGGTCGAAATAATCGGCATACGCCGCGTCGGGCGGAACAAAAAAGCACGTTACGGCCGCGGCCGCCAGCGCAATGGCGAGCACGGCGTGGCTTTTGATCTGTTCGCTCAGGATATGTACGAAATGTATGAACGGCCTGACGGCCGATTTTTTTACGGTATCTCTGTTCATCAGCCAATATTTATACACCTTTCCGCGAAAAAAGGCAAGCAAATGAAGGGGAAAAAATATTTTTTATGAAAAACTTAATTATATTCAAGCTTTATCTCCCTCTCTGCCCGCTAGTCATCCGACTTTCTCCTTAAAAGGACATGGATCATGACCAAGATGATCTCCAGGACGCCAATGATCCACAGGACTTCATCAGCCACATTCCCATCGAATGCAACCTTCCAGATCACCAATCCGACGAATGCTATAAACGATAATACCGTAA
>CALWCO010000033.1 GCA_944376455.1 uncultured Clostridia bacterium | reverse complement strand
CTTTGTGTTGAATCTCTTTTTCCTTGACATAAAAATATGCACCTCCAAAAGCTGTCCAACTTTTGGGGTGCATATCATTTTCGCTCACCTTCTCTTTTTTACTTTTTTCTTTCCGCTCGATTATTCGGCAACGGGATAGACGGATACGCACTTGTCGTATTTGCCCGATCTTTCGAACTTGACGACGCCGTCGACGAGTGCGAACAGCGTGTCGTCCTTACCGATCCCCACGTTCTTGCCGGGATGAATCTTCGTACCTCTCTGACGGACCAGAATGCCGCCCGCCAGCACCGCCTGACCGTCGGTGCGCTTGACGCCGAGACGCTTGGCTTCGCTGTCTCTGCCGTTGTGAGAGGACCCGGTACCTTTTTTATGAGCGAATAAACTGATGAATATCATTTTTATTTCTCCTTATAATCCTTAATACTCTCTGTGCAGCCGAACCTTACAGCGAAATGCTTTCGATCTTGACCGCGGTGAAGGGCTGTCTGTGGCCCTGCTTCTTACGTTCGTTCTTCTTGGCTTTGTACTTGAAGACGATGACCTTCTTGAACTTATCCTGCGCAACGACGGTCGCTTTGACCTTGGCGGCGGACACGTCCTGTCCGACCTTGACGCCTGCGTCGTCAGCCACCATCAGCACGTTCAGTTCGACTTCGGCGCCCACTTCCGCGTCCAGTTTTTCCAGACGGACGGTGTCGCCCTCGCTGACCTTGTACTGTTTGTTGCCGTTCTCGATGATTGCGTACATAAGATTTCTTTACCTCCTCTTCCCAGTCTCGAAGAAATGCAAGGCGGCGGAAAAAACCGCACTTATCTGCCCGTTTCTGTCGGCTCGGAGTATAATTTACCATATTATACGCCGAATGTCAAGCCGTTTTCGGCCCCAAACGCGCTTTTTCTCGTCTTTTTTCGGAAAAAATAAGAGATTTTCTCTTGATTATTTGCCTGCCAATTTCAAATCGGCGACGACGGCGAGCGCATCGATCGACCAGGGCAGGACGATGAACCCGAATTCCCCCTTGGCTGTATGTATCTGCACCGTATAGTAGCAACGGAGAGCGTATGCGATCATTTCCCGTTCGTTGTACTCAGTCCTCGCCGCCGACGATGACGACGATGACGGCGGTGCCGACGGCGACGAAGAAGATGCCGATGATAAAAATTTTTCCGTCCACCGCCCGCTCACCGAGATCGGCTTTTTTTGTCTGACCGTGGCGGTAATGTCCGCAAGCGGCACGGCGTACAGTCCGTAGAGCGAGGACAAAAAGAGTTTTCCCCCGCGCACGAACGCCGTCATCCGTTCCGCCTTGGCTTCGGAACGGAACACATTGCGTTTTTCTTCCTCGTCCAAAAAGACAAGCACTTCTATCTCCTTGGCGTCGTCCGGCACGCCGAACGCCTCATCGACCTGCCGTTCCGATTTCTTGCGGTGCGCGAGGAATTGCACCATCTGCGGGCCGCGGCGCACACGGACGACGTGCATGCTCCCCCAGAACAACACTGCCGTCGCCGCAAGGAAAAAGGCAAAGAAAAGAACGAGCAACGGCCATAAGCGAAACATCGTATCCCCGATGTGTTCCCCGTCCGCCTGAAACAAGAAAAAGCTCAACAGGCAGACCATTTCGCCCGCCGAAAGCACCATTGCGACGATGAGTTGCCGCATCGGCGTCATTGCTTTGCGCAGGGCCCTTTCCTCGTCCCGCAACCGCCCGATGTCTTCCGTTCTCTCCTTCGGCACTTCCCGTTCCAGAAAACATTCCGTTGCGGGCGTCCCGTCTCTTTGCAAAGTCCCTCTCCGATCGAATATATTCTGCATATATTTTTTCTCCTTTTTATTCGTTCTCTTTTCCGAATATCCGAATATTTTTTCTCCCCTTACGCCCCTCCTTATGCCGCTACGCCGCGACCGGTTTCAGATCGGCGACGGCGGCGAGCGCACCGATCGACCAGGGCGCGACGATGAGTTCAAATTCCCCCTTGGCCGTGCATATCTGCACCGCATAATGGGAACGCAAACCGTATCCGTATCTCCCCCGTCTGACATGCCCCTTCCGCGGCGGGGAAGTATAGGTCTTTTTCTCCGCCCACCACTCTTCCGACAGAGAAATTTCCTTTTTCCGCAGAACGGTGGCGACGATGCCGACGAGAGGGACGGCATACAGCCCGTAATCGCACGCCAAAAAGAGCTTGCCGTCCCGAACAAAAGCCATCATGCGTTCAAGCATCCCGCTCGAAGGAGCTTTGTTCGGCTTCCTGCTCGGCTCGAAAGAGACGATCGCCTCGATCTCCTTTGCGTCCTCGGGCACGCCGAGTGCTTCGTCCGTACGGCGCTGTAATTTTATGCGATGCTCGCGATAGAACGCCATCTGCGGGCTGCGGCGCACGCGGGTCGTCCTGACGATGAGATGGACGGTCTCCGCAATGCCGACGAGTAAGAACACGCCCCCGACGACAACCAACGGCCACAGACGCCCGACCGCATCCGAAGCGGGTTCTTCCTCGCCCTGCAACATCGAAAAAACAAAGAAACACGCAGCCACTGCGAACAAGGCGATGAAAGCAATGATCATATGCATCGGCGGCGCCGCCGCGTGGCGCAAGGTTCTTTCCTCTTCTTCCAATTGCAAAAATTCCGTTCCGAGTTCCGTCGGAACTTTCCGCTGCACAAAGCACTCCCCTGCCATCACGACGTCCCCTTGCGGCGTCACGTCCAACGCGAATAAATTCTGCATTCCGTTGCTCCTCTTTGTTTTTCTTATATTCTTTCTCTCAACTTTTTCTGTCGCCGACGATTCCCGAAGCGTATCGACGAAAGGCGACGAAAAGCGGCGGACGACGGACGCCGACGCTCAAAAACGCGCGGCGCTTTGCATCCGTCAAAAAGCATACCACAAATCGCGCCGCCCGTCAAGGGTATTTTTTTCGCACCGCCCGCGCGATCTTTTCTTCCGCCGCGCATAGGCAGGGACGTTTGTGCGCATACTCTCTGAAAAAGGAGACTTGACAACGTATGGAAAACACAAAATCGAACAGCGAAACGCTTTCCGAAATCTACCGCAACGCACAGCTTGCTCTGCAGTCCATTTCCGATATCCTACCCGAAGTCGAAGACGAGGGCATCCGGAACGAGATCTTGCGGCAACATGAGGAATATGAAAAGATCTGCTCTTCCGCCGCCCTGCTTGCCCGCACCAACGGGCAGGAGCTCAAAGAACCCGGCCCCATCAAGAAAGCCATGATGTGGAGCAGCATCAAGATGAGCACCATGTCCGACAATTCCGCACAACACATCGCGGATATGATGATTCAGGGAACGGTCATGGGTATCACCTCTCTGAAAAAGACGCAATCGGACAGCGAGGGGCTGCTGGACGGCGAGGTGGAAACACTGCTCAAAGAACTCATCGATCTGGAAGAAGGCTTTGAAGAGCGACTCAAGGCGTTTTTATAATGTTTACGGGCATACGCCCGCAAAAGAAAAGAGCGGGGACAACGCAATGCGTTGCCCCCGCTCCCTTTTCATCCTTCTGTCGCCACGACCGTTTGCGTATCCTCGTGCGAAAATTTTCAGGAAAATACCGCCTCCGCAAGCCCTGCGGAGGCGGTATTTTTTCAATCGTATTTCAATTCCTTTGCGTTTGCGGGAAGCTCGAAAGCCTGCCCCGCGCCATAGGACGTTACGGTGAATTTTTCTTCATGATATGTGCGGTGCGGCACGAGATATATCTTCTTCCCCGCCCGCGCTTTGATGTCCTTTTCCATGACGCGGCGGGACAGGAAAAAGTCCGTCACCTCCGCATTCATCTCGACGATCACCGTCGCCGCCCCCTGTGCCAGACGGCCCAGAATATCGGCGCGGATGAGACATACCGTGACTTCGTTGGCAAGGATATATCCGTTCAAGCGGCAATGCGGGCAGGGTTGCAGAAGTTGCGACGCCACGCCGTTGGTCGTGCGCTTGCGCGTGAACTCCACCAGACACAGTTCGTTCATCGGCAGGACCTTGCACTTTACGCGGTCGCGCGAGAGGCACTGCGTCAATTCCTGCGTGACCGCTTTGCGGTGGCGTTCGTCCTGCATATCGATGAAATCGACGACGACGATGCCGCCCACGTCCCGAAGGCGCACCTGCCGCGCGATCTCGCGCGCCGCCGCGATGTTCGTCGCGTATACCGTATCCTCCAGGTTTTCGTCCCCCACAAACCGTCCCGTGTTGACGTCCACGACGGTCATGGCTTCGGTGCGCTCGATGATCAGATCGCCCCCGTTGGGCAGCGGCACGCTGCTTTCGGACAGTTCGCATATCTGGCGGGCGATGCCGTATTGGGAAAACATATCGTATTCCCCCGTATACAACTCGATTTTTCGTTTATCGAAATCGGGGCGCAGACGGATGAGGGAAGAAAGTTCTTCAAAGAGCGAACGTTCCCCCACCACGATGCGCTCAATGTCGTCGTTGAAGTTATCCCGCATGACGCGCACGGGCAAATCGAATTCCCGATGCAGAACGGCGCCGACGGAAGCGGTTTTGTTCTTTTCCAGTACCGACAGATAAATATTGCGCAGATATTCCACTTCCGCCCGCAGGCGGGATGCGGTGGCATAGGGCGCGACGGTGCGTAAGATCAATCCGTCCCCCTTGGCGCGCATACCGTCGGCCGTGAAGAGAAGATTGTCGCGCAGTTCGGCTTCGCTGATCTTATGGGAGATGCCGAGAAAATCCGTTCCCGGCATATAGATGAGATTTTTCCCCACGAAAGAGAGCCGGGCACTCACCTTGGCCCCCTTGTTCCCGCGCGGGTTTTTGACGACCTGCACGATGACCTCGTCGCCCGGCTTCAGGCGCAACGGCGCGACGCGCACGCCCCGCCGCGCCGTCTGCGGAGAAGGGGTCACGCCCGCGACGCGGGCCATCGTATCCCCGTCGGACAGGGGCAGAAAACAATTGCGTTCCAGACCGCAATCGACAAATGCCGCATTCATGCTCTCGATGACGTTCGACACCCTGCCCTTGTAAATATTCCCGACGATTTCCCTGTGCGCCTCGTTCTCGATTCCCAATTCGACCAGTCTGCCCTCCTCCATCAGGGCAGAAAGGATCAGACCGCTGTGGCGGTCAAAGTAAAGTTCCTGTTTCATTTTTGCTATATATGTAAACCTTATAAAAATATTATACGATATAAACTGTTACAGGCCGCAAATCAGGCGGAAACTTTCCTGCAAAAAAAGGCAAAAACGGGCCGTTTCGTCGTGAAAGCCGCAAAAAAAACCGTCTGTTTTTATATTGTATCATACTTTTGCTCTTTTTTCAACCCCTGTCGGGGAATTTTTTGATTTATTTTTATTTCGCAAAAATTCTCCCACCGTATCTTCCAGTGCCGCGCTTTCCAGCCAGGCGCAAAGCGTTTCCTGCCGCACGCAGGCAATGCACGTTTCTTCGGCGGAAAAGACGTCGAGAACGAGGTATTTGTCCCGCTGTAAAAGCGGAATGAGCTTGCGGGCGGTGAAACTCTCCGAAACGGCGACGCGCTTTTCCTCCAATCCCCGCGAGAGATCCGCGGCGAGAGAGAATCGTATGCGTTCATAACCGTATTTTTCTCCCTGCAGACAACCCATGCCCAAAAAAATCGCAAAAAACAGCAAACTTTGATCAGGCTCGACGAAACAGGTGAGCACAAACCCCGCCACAGCCGAGAGAAAGACGAGCAAAGAAAGCATGCGACAAACGCCCCATGCCCGTTTCCTGCCGCAAAAATGCGTGAGCGCGCAAAAGAGCATTCTCCCCCCGTCCAACGGCAGGGCGGGCAGGAGATTGACGAGGGCAAGGGACGCGCAGGCATATGCCGCAGCATCGGTGAAGGCATACGATTCGGGGAAGAGCCACCAGAGCGCGACAAACAACAGCGCGGTCGCGCCGCTGGCGAGCGGCCCCGCCGCGGCGACCGCGAGCTCGTCGCGCAGAGAAATACCGCCGATGTCCCCCCGCACCACCGCGCCGTAAGGCATGAGCACGACGCGGTTGAGCACATACCCCCGCCGCGCCGCCGCAAAGGCGTGCGCGCATTCATGCTCCAATGCGCTTAACGTCAGAAGTAAAAATACCAAAAGCTCGCCCGTCAGGCAAAAATAAATGCCGCACACCCAAAAGAGCGGGTGCACGGCAATTTTGAGCGACGGGTCTCCCGCACGCAGTCGCTTGCGGGGCGCGCGGTTCTCTCGTCTCTCATTCATTCCAGCTCAGACAATTCTCCGCGTCCACCGAATAACAATTGAGCATCTGCCCGTCCTGATAGAACGTCACCTGCACGGGCGTCTCCCCTTGCGTATATGCAAGGGGCACATTGGAAACAACGCTTTCCCCCGCGGCATAGTACACGGAAGTCAGACCGGTATACACGCTCTGGAAAGTGTCCGAGTGCGCCACCACGGCGGTGTAGGTGTCCCCGTTCTGCGTCACCGATTCCACCGTTCCGTCACAGGCGGGATATACACTGCATTCGGCGGTAAAGGACAGTACGCCCGCCGACGATACCGCGATGTCGACGTCGGCAAACTCGCTCACGACGCCCGAAAGCGTAAAGTCCGAATAGGTGAGCGCCGCGGGCTCTTCCGTCGGGTTCAGGATCCCGCGCAAAAAGGTGTTGATGGCGCTGTTCGACATGAATACGTTGGTCAGGAAGATGGTCAGACACAGCGCACAGGCCAAAGCGAACTCCACGATAAGCACGGGATGCGTCGCGCGTTTGGGCTCTTCGTAAGGCGACAGCGCGGTTTCCGTCACCGCGCCTTCGGGCGGCGGCACGTCCCCCGCGGACTCCGTCTCGGGCGCGGCATCCTCGACAGGATCGTTGCCCGCATAGGTCTTGTCGCGCGCACGGGCGCGGCTTTCCATGCGCTCGTTGACTTTTCCCACCGCCATAGCTTTCAGATCGCGCAGACGGCGGCGCTTTTTCTTGACCACGTTGACCGTTGCAACGGGGATTTCCAGCATTTCGGCGTAATCTATTTCTTCGCTCATAAAAAAAATTCCTCCCGAAAAGTTTTTTCTATGTCTACTATATGAGCGACTTTTTCCGTTTAGACTTAAAAAATCAATCGAATTTTGCCGTTTGCCGTCGTCTGTGCCGTTCCCCGCGCCGCCAATGCCGCAACGCCCCGCCGTTCCCCGCGCATGATTTTGAGCTTTTCCGAAAATTCCGTTTCCCCTCCTTTCGCGGTGCGCATCCGTTCAAGATCTTATTCCGTAAACGACCTTACGGCGCCGCCGTTTTTCAAAAGCACACCATGCGAGGAGAGAAAAGTAAACAGACCGATCAAAATTTTTCCGCAAAACGGGCGACACAATTTCTTGCGTCGCCCGTATATGATATTTTTTGTACCGTCATTACGGTTATATCCCTTTATATACCTTTATATTCCCATGCTATATTTCCACGACGGAAAAAAACGTCATAAAAACATACTCTCTACTCGCCGCGAATTTCGGGCAACAGGCGGGAAAGAACTTTCACGACATATTCCGCCTCGTCGAACGTGCTGTATTTGCCGAACGAAAAGCGCACGGCGCTTTTCACCCTGTCCGTCGGCAACCCCATTGCCGTCAGGACATGACTGGGTTCGACCGCCCCCGAGGCGCACGCGCTGCCCAAAGACACGGCGATCCCCGCAAGATCCAGGCGGTGCAACAGCGCACTGCCGTCCACGCCCGCAAAAGAGACGTTGGCGTTGGACGGAATACGGCGGAGAAAATCGCCGTTGAGCGACGCGCCGTCCACTGCGTTGAACAACTGATCCAGAAACCGATCCCGCACCGCGCAGATGTGTTCGTTGTTTTCTTCGCGTTCCTCGCTTGCATACGCCAGCGCCGCCGCCAGTCCGACCGCGCCCGCGGGATTGGACGTGCCGCCGCGCAATCCCCGCTCCTGCTCCCCGCCGTGAATGAGCGGGCAAAAGGGCGTCCCCCGCTTGACAAACAACGCTCCGACGCCCTTGGGACCGTAAAATTTATGCGCGGAAAGAGATATCATGTCCGCTTCTAACGCCGATTTCCCGATATCCATGTACCCCGCCGCCTGCACGGCGTCGGTGAAAAATAACGCTCCCGCGGCGTGCGCCGCGCGCGCAATCTCTTGCACGGGCTGCACGGTGCCGATCTCGTTGTTGACGGTCATGACGCAGACAAGGGCCGTCTCATCGCTCAACACATTTGCCACGTCGGCGACATTGAAAAGCCCGTTCGGCGCGGGGGAGAGATAACGCACGTCGAACCCCTCCTCGGCGAGAAACGCCGCACTGCCCAGAACGGCATGGTGTTCCATGGCGGAAACGACGACTTGCGTTCTGCCCGTCCTCTGCCGTGCGGCCCGCGCGGCGCATTTCAGTGCCCAGTTGTCCGCTTCACTCCCGCTCGACGTAAAATAGATCTCCGACGGATCGGCGCCCAAAATCTGCGCGACCTTATCGCGCGCGGCGTCGAGCTCTCTGAGCGCCTCACGCCCGAAAGCGTGCAGGGACGCGGGATTGCCGAAATTTTCGCCCAGAAGGGGCGACATCGCCTTGAACACACGCTTGTCGAGCGGCGTCGTCGCCGCATAATCCAGATATACTTTCATTTTTCTCCCCTCGCCAGATCTTTGATTCCTTCCCCTGCCATAATCAGTCCCATGACGGACGGCACAAAAGAAACGGACCCCACCGCGGGCACTCTTTTTCCGGCTCCGCCGACAATATTCTGCCCGCTTTGCCCGCTCCGTCCGTCCGATTCGTCCCGTCCGTCGTGCCGAGGCACGGGCGGCTCCTTGGAATACACGACTTTTACCCCCCGTTCGATGCCGCGTTCGCGCAATTTTTTCCGAACGATGCGCGCCAGCGGGCAGACCTGCGTGCGGGAAATGTCCGCCGCTTCAAATTGCTCGGGAAACAGCTTATTCCCCGCACCCATGGCAGAGATGACGGGCGTTTTTGCGGCTACCGCGCGAGAGATGATTTCCACCTTGGCGGCGACGTCGTCCACGGCGTCAAATACGTAATCATATGCCGAAAAATCAAAATCGTCCGCCGTGCGCTCCCCGTAAAAACAAACGCGGGCGACGACGCGACAATCGGGATTGATGTCGGCGATGCGCCGCGCCATAATCTCCGCTTTCGGCTGACCGATCGTGGAATGCAACGCCACGATCTGGCGGTTGAGGTTGCTCTCCTCCACCCGGTCCCCGTCGACGAGCAGGATCTCTCCCACGCCCGCACGGGCGAGCGCCTCGGCGCAATATCCGCCCACACCGCCGATCCCGAACACGGCAACGCGGCTGCGATTCAATTTTCCCACGCCGTCCTCTCCCAACAGGAGCGCGGTGCGTTCCGATTCTTTTTTCATCTTTTTTATTGTAACACTTTCCCTTTCGTTTGTCAAAATAATCTTTTTATGTTATACTTCTTTTGAAGCGAAGAAGGAGAAAAAGCATGACCGAAGAACAATACCGCGCGTGGAGCGCCCCTTTCCGCAAAAACGGCATCCTGCGCAAAGGCCTGCTGATCTATAACCACGTCGCCACGCTGCTCATCGCGGCGGGCTATTTCGTTGCGCTCATTCTCCTGGGGCTCAAGGCAGACGAGCGGCTTTGGGGCGCACTGCTTGTCCCGTCCGTCGCGCTCTTGATCGTAACTTTCCTGCGCGCCGTCGTCGACCGCGCGCGGCCGTATGAAAAGCTGGACATCGAGCCCATTCTGGACAAACAAAAAAAGGGCAAGTCCTTTCCCTCAAGGCATACTTTCAGCGCCTTTGCCATCGCCACCGTCTTTTTCTGGCTGAATCCGATCGCGGGCACCGTCACTGCAGTCCTCGCCGTGCTCCTCGGGGTCGCGCGGGTCATTGCGGGCGTGCATTATCCGTCCGACGTGGTTGCAGGCGCGCTCATCGGCATCGCGCTGGTCGCGGCCGGACTGTATCTGCCGGAGCTGTTGCTCTTCAGCGTCCGCTGATGCCTTTCTGAAAATAACTTGCCCCCGTGCGGCGATACCGCCGCACGGGGGCGTTCTTTTTTTACGCTTCCGCGCGGCATCATGCGTCCTTTGACGCCTCTTCCTCCGCTTTCGCGCGTTTCTTACTCTTCCGCACCGCTTTCGGACTCTTCGTCCTCTTCCAGACAATCCCGCAAAAACCGTGCGCATTTTTCCGCTTCCAGGCTCTTTTGTCCGGCTTCGGTGGAATCGGGCCGCTCGTTTTCGCGCAACGATCTGTTCACCGCCACTGTTTTACGCAACGCAAAGAGCGTGGGGACGAGGAGAATGACGCCCAGCCCGCCGAACACGGCCGTAAGAATGACGAACAGGCTGCCTTCGACGGCATTGATGAATGCGGCGAACAAAATGGCCGCGATGGCACAGACGGCAAAGGGCAGTCCCAATTTGAGGAGAGTCCCTGTCGCCGCCGAAAGACGGGAAAAAATTTCCTTCCCGCGTTCTTCCGTTTCCGCCTCATGCTCGACGCGCAATTCCTCCGCCCGTTTCTCCGCGGCCGCGGCCTCCGCCTTTATGCGGTCGCCGAACAGAGCGCGGATGCGCTCGACAAAGGGTTTTTTACCGCTGTTGCGACATTGCTCGTACACTTCGGCAAGCATATCGGGATCGTCCAACGCGGTAAAGTCCTCGCTGTATGCGCGCATATACCCGACGTTCATTTCCAGATCGTCGGAATTGAATTCATTTGCCTGGGTAAAACTCTCCCGCGCCTTCTCATAATCCCCTTCATCCAAAGCCGCTTGCCCGGTACGGACCAATTTTTCAAAAAGCTCCTTGTCCTGACGGGCCTTTTCTTCGCGGCGGCGCACCGTTTCGGCCGCCTCTTCGGGCGAGAGCATGACGAGGGATTCGTCATCGGCGTCGGCATCCGAAAAATCGAGAGGCACGGCGTCTTCGTCGATATAGCCGTCCAAAGTGTATCCCTCGTCGAGTTTTGCTTCCAGCTCGTCCAAAGGAAGTTCTTCTTCATCCGATTCCGACGGGTTTTCCGCGGCATCCATGCCCTTGACTTCAACGGTTTCCGTGAAATCTTCCCGCGCGTCGGCATCCCCCTCTTCTTCGGGGAGGATTTTGCGCTTCAGACCGAACAATTCGGCCTCTTCGTCGTCCAGAATTTTTTCATCCATCTTCGGGAACCTCTTTTTGATTGATTTATTTCTTTCTCCCGCCGCACGGCGGGAGAGTTTTTTCAAATCTTCGCAACGCCGCCGTCACGTTCGGGTACAACGGCGGAAACGACCGTCGCACGGCACGCGCCGCAATACCGCCGCGCCGCATCCTCCGCCGCACCGCGCGAGGGAAAGAGTGCAAATACGGCACTGCCCGATCCCGTCATGGCGTACCCGAGGGGCGAAAGAGCCGCCGCATCCCGCGCGGCCTGCGCCACGGCGGGAACCAGACGGCAGGCGGGCGCAAACAGCGCGTTATAAAACCCCTTCCCCATAGCAGACAAATCTCCCGCGAGAAAGGCGCGGACAAACTTTTCGGTATCCGCTCGCGGCCCGTCGGGCGCGCGGTCATACTCGGCATAACACGCCGCCGTGGAAACGGGCGTCGCGGGACAGAGGAGCAGAAAGGAAAGCGCCGGCGCATTCCCTGCGCTTTGCACGGGCTCCACGAGCTCCCCTCTGCCGCGCATCCGCGCAAAGCCGCCGCGGAGCATATACCCCGTGTCGCTCCCCAAAGAATCGGCGAGCGCCTTGCGCTGTACGGCGTCGGTGACGCCGTACAGCGCCGCCATGCCGTTGATCACGCCCGCCGCGTCGGCGGAAGAGCCGCCCATGCCCGCACCCATGGGGATATTCTTTTGTATAACGATGTCCGCTCCGCCCGTGGAAAAACAATCCCGAAAAGCCTGCGCCGCGCGCACGGCAACGTTGCCTTCGGCGGGAAGTCCTTCACTGCCCATGCCGTGCATACGCACAGAAATACGCCCGTCCGAACGGGCGGAAAGGGAAATTTCGTCAAAGACGTCCACGCTCGTCACGAAAGAGTCGAGAAGGTGATACCCCCCCGCACGCCCCGTAATGTTGAGCGTCAGATTGAGTTTTGCATATGATTTCACACGCACCATACTCATTATACGCTCATTATATCATACACTTCTCATTTTTTCAAGGAATTTTCCGTGAAAATACGATGGAATCGACGCTGTGACGCAAAAGAAGAAAATAGAAATGAAAAACAGACGAGAAAAGATGTGTGTAAAAATGCGTGCTTGACACGCCCATTTCTTCATGCTATAATCTTTTATATATATTTTCGTCAAAAAAACGACGCGACGCACATCGGCGAGGAAAAACACCATGATGAAAATTTTATTGACGCTGGCATTTCTCTTCTTTTTCGGTTCATTGCTCGGCTGGGTACTGGAATTGTTTTTTCGCCGACTGTTCGGAGATAAAAAATGGGTCAACCCGGGATTCCTGCGCGGACCGTACCTGCCCATCTACGGATTGGGACTGGACGCGCTTTTTCTGCTTTGCCGCATCGATCTTTCCGCCATCCCCTTCTTTCCCCTGCAAGTCGTCGTACGCATTCTGATCATGGGGATTTCCATGACGCTTATTGAATACATAGGCGGACTGATTTTTGTCAAAGGCATGAAAATCAAGCTGTGGGACTATTCCGACCAATGGGGGAACATTCAGGGCATTATCTGTCCGCTCTTCTCTCTGATCTGGACCGCAGCCGGAGCGGCATATTATTTTCTGCTCGATCCATTCTTTTACAATTCCGTGATATGGCTTTGGGATAACCTTGCTTTTTCTTTCGTCGTCGGATTTTTCTTTGGTTTATTCGCCGTCGATCTGGCTTCCACCCTTCAGGTGGCGTCGCGCATAAAGAATTTCGCCGAAAAGCATCAGATCGTCGTGCGATACGAAAAACTCAAGGGCGATATTCAGGACGCATTGAAAGAAAGCCGCAAGAAAGTTCCTTTCTTCAGGCCCTTTTCCGTCCCCTCGCCCTTGGAGAACTTTTTGAAAACATACTTGTTCCGAGAGACTCCGAACACTTCCGCGCACAAAAGCGATAAGCATAAAGACGACAAAAAGGAAGAATACATGCCCGAGACAAACGCACAAAACAAAGAGAACGCACAACAGGAAAAAGACGATAAACAATAAACAATCAGCTCAAAGCAAAAAAGAGAGCCCACGCTCTCTTTTTTGCTTTATTTCGCCGCTTTGCGGCGCATCGGAAAGATGTGAAAACGCAACATTTTTCTACACGGACAAATCGGTTTTAATACTGCCGTTGCGAGAAAAACAGATTCAGAATTTTCGGCGATAAATGATGATCCGCTCGCCGCGGCGCACGGGGAACGTCATGGAAGGATTATCGGCGGTGACCTCTTCGGGCGGTTTATGTAACGTCTTGGCAATCTCCCAAAGCCCGTCGCCTTCGCGGGGCAAAAACACGCTGAACGCGCTGTCCGAAGCCTTGATCTCTTCGCCTGACTCCAATGCCGAAATGAACCGCACGGTGCGCACGGCAAGGCACTCCACGGCGAATTTAAGCGTCGCTTCGACCTCTGCCTCGCCCTCCCGTTTCTGGCGCACGGACATGCCGCACACGAGCACGGAGACCTTTTTCTCGCCCTGCGGCGCATTCTGCAAGGGCAGCGCAAAGGGCAACTGCACTTCCGCCGCTCTGTGACTGCCGTCGCTTTCAACCAACAGCAAGGTCGCGCTGACCACGCCCTGCAATTCCTCGCCCTCGCGGCCCGTGCGACAATCGGCCTCGGCGCGCTGGAGCACCAGCGCCTGCAACGTCGCGCTGTAATCGATGGAAGCCGACAGGGACGCGGCGCCGCTGACCTTTTCGGTGAAACGCAGCGTTTCGGCGGTATACTCGAACGCGCGCTCCTCCTGGGAGAGCATGACTTCGCATTCCGGGCTGAAAGCATCGGTCACGGCGGCGATTTCTTCCTCCGGCCAGACCGTGCCCTGTAAAAAGAGTCCAAGGGTGACTGTCAGTTTGCTCTTGCCCTTTTCTTCATCTGTTCCCGCCGTAATGTTCGCGGATTGTACGAATGCCGACGCGCGGCAGAGCATGCCCGCGGAAGCCGCGTCACAGGGAAGCTCGGCGCGGAAGGGCAACAACCGTTCGTAATTGTCCGGTCCCTCCTCTTTCAGCACGCAGATATTGACGGCGACCTCGCCGCCGACGACGAGACAGCCCGCCGAGGCCGAGACCTGGCGAAGGTATACCGTTTCGCCGTGCATGAGCACGTCGCCGACAAAATCTGTCTCAAACTCGTCGCCGATCTCCAGCGACCCGCTGCAATATTCTCCGCGTAAAGCCTTCTGCACGCTCTTGCGGCAGACGAGGGAACTCCCGCCCGTGAGATAATCGAAAGATGCGGCGGCGACGGCGGATATGTCCGCCTCGACGACGCAGGAGACATAAAAGGAGGCCCCCTCCCGCCGCACGTCGGCGGAAAGCACCTGCAAAGCGGCGCGCACGCCGCAAGCGGGCGTTATGCGTTCGTCCGCCGCCCGATGGGTAAATTCCGCCCCCCGCTCCATGCGGCAGACGTTCTTTTCCGTGTCCTCATAGATCACGTTGAGCAGCACTTTGCCGTTATAGCGCACTTCTCCGTCCGCCGCCTCCGCGCCCGTCAAGACGGCGGTCGCGCGGGTGGCAAGGATGTTGCCGATCTCCCCCACGCCCGTCAGGCGACATTCCACGATGGATTGCGCTTTGAGCCGCGCAAGGGGAGCGGCATAGCCGTAAGTTGAAAATTCAGGTTTGACAGACATACAATTTCTCCGCTTTTATCAGAATATCACTCCTATTGTATGCCTGCAAAATTCAGTTTATGACAGAATTTTCCTTCTCTTCGGAGATTTTTACTTCGCCGCAGAGGATTTCCGTGTAGGAATATGTCGTTTTTCCGAGAAAGGTCTTATCGTCTGGCGAGACGGTGAAAATTTCGGGATAGACACCGGAAAGTACGCCCGAATAGCGCACGATCTTGTTTCTGCCGGGGTTGAACCATACATTGACGCGCTTATCGCGGCAAGAACGGATGGTCTGTTTGATTTCCGATATATTGCGAATTGCCTTGATCATACCGTTAGTTTTTCCCATTTTAACCATTTTTATACGGTAAAAAAAATCCGCCCCGCGGCTTGCAAGCCGCGGGGCGGATAAAAATACGTCCTTCGTTCATTTTTCAGGCAATAACGCTTTCGGCGTTACAAAAGAGACGATCAGAAATCGTCGTCATCCTTTTTGTCATCGTCGTCATCGTCGTCATCGTCATCATCGTCGTCGCCGGCATACTTATAGATGTCGTCGCCCGTGACGTATTCAAAGTCCTCTTCTTCCTCGTCGCCTTCGTATTCTTCGTCTTCCTCTTCTTCCTCGTCGTCGGCGAACTCGGCGGCAAACTCCTCGCCCAGGCCCAGATCGTCGGGCTCTTCGGTCTCGTCGTCGAGGTAATTGCGCCATTCTTCATCGGAATCAAGATCGGCGCCGACGTCCTCTTCCTGCTCGTATTCCAGTTTCTTCTTGCACTCGTCGCACATTTCCTCGCCCGCGCGCATCATGTTTTCGCCGCATTTCGGACAGAGTTCCATCAGTTCATCGTCGTCCTCTTCATAGGGGTCTTCTCCCTCCCCCTTCATTTCCTTGAGGCAAACGTCGCAAAACTGTTGTTTGTCAACGTCGATGTAGTTCAATTCGCAACGGGGACACTTTGCATACCTTACCATGTGATTACTCCCTTTGTTCCGTTTTATATTATCCGTCGGGTCTCGTTCGATTAAACGCAATACATTATATTATTTAGAATGATTTTTGTAAACTGTTTTGAGCGGAAATTTTTACATTTCTTTGATTTTTTTCGAAAAATTTTTCTTTTCCGCGCCCGATTCCCCTTTCCGCCCCCCGGCGGCCGTCTGCCGCCGTCGTCCGCCCGCGCGGCGGGCACAGAAAAAGCGGCTCTGCCGAGCCGCTTTTTTTCACTGTTTCAGAGGAAAAATCAGTCCTCTTTCTTCTCTTGCGCCGCATCGCTTGCCTCGGAGGCTTCCTCGACGGACGTCTCCGCCGTGCCTTCAGCCGCCTCGGTCGCTTCCGCCTCTTCCGCAGGCTCTTCCGCATCGGCCTGCGTCATGGCTTCGATGTCCGCGGGATCCGCTTCGGCCGAATGCGCGTCCTCTTCTTCGGGGGCGTATACGTCGATGCTTTCATCGTACGTCATGTCGACCTTATACTTTTTGCGGGACGACGATGTTCCGTTTCCGGCGTTCTTCTTTCTTCTGTGCAGAACAACGGGCACGGCGATCGCACAGGCCAGACCGATTACGCCGACGCCGATGGCGATGCCGATGAGTGCCCATGCCCATGCAGGCAGTCCCTCGTCCGTCTCCACGAGCGCCGAGAGATAGTTCGCGCGCCACGCGTCCATCAGTTCCTCTTCCTCATCCTCGGACAGGACGCCGATGGTGTGATAGAAATAGGAACGGGTATCGTAATAGGTGTAATTTCCGTCCTCGTCCTCTATCGGCGTGCCGTTCTCGTCCTTGAGCGCGAGCAGTTCGGAGAAATCAACGGACAGATTGCTGTTCTTATTGGTGTATTCGCTGCGGTTGACATAGGCGTTGAAGTAATCCTGCACATCCTTGGAGAACACGCTGTACGTGCCGTAAACTTCTTCGTCTTCTTCAATATATTCATCGATGATGGTCTGCATCATCTCGCCGTCGCCCGTATGGAAATAATAATACAGGAGATTGCCCGCCTTGGTGTCGAAGGCGCTTGCATCCGCAAGGGCGTCTTCCGCTTCCGCGAGAAGGTCGTTATACGCCTGCAGTTCGGCGTTGTTCATCATGTCGCCCTCGGCGTTGGCCAGCGAGGTGACCTGCGGCAGATTGAGCGTGAGACTGCCCACGACGGTCGTGTCCAGAGAGAAGACATAATTTCCGATGATCTCGGGAACGTACCATTCGGAAGGCGTGGTCGCACCCAGCACACCCGTGGGTTTGTACTCTTCCTTGCCGATCAACGCGTTGTAATACTCTTCTTCGTTGCCGGCATACCCCGCTTCGTTACTGTCATAAACCGCTCTGCCGAGGCCCTGACCGCTGTCCGAAGAGAGCGTGTACCATACATATTTATAAGTATCGGAAGAAGTGTTATCGAGATAGAGGAAGGACCCGACGCTGACGTTTTTCGCAATCGTGATCTTTTCCGCCTTGGCGTCCGTTTCGTCGTTTATTTTCACGCGGATGATGCTCGTGCCCGTATTATACAGATAGTAATGCGTGCCTTCCTCAATATAGAAGAGTGTGGAAGAACCGACTTCGGTCGTGGTGAGGGAGATGACGTCGTTGTATCCGCCGAATCCGGGCGTCGCCGGATTGGTGTCGGCGTTGCCGCTCACCGAATCCCAATCGACCGTGAAATTTTCCGCGGCGAGATAGAACGTCCAGCCGCTCTCGCCCGTGGAGCTCGTGCCGCCGACGGACGTACGGCGATAGTAGATGCCGCCGTTGTCATAGGACAGAAGGGTGTAGGTGAAGCCGTCGGGAGAATAGGGCTCGGCCTGCGACTGATTGTACTGGGACTTTTCGTCGGCGCTGCCGCGACCGTCGAGCACAAGCTGACCGAGATTGACATAGGGATAAGTGGAAAGATCTTTGGCGTCGAAATCGGCCATGGCATCGTCCTCGGATGCGTCCTCTGCCATCGATTTCATCGAATCCAGATCGAAATCATAGGTATACTCATACGTATCGGTCGGATCGGTCACCGTGTAGGTTGCATTCTTTTCGTCCAGCGTATAGGAAGCGTCGGCGCGGACGCGATAGACCTGGGTGTAATCTTCCTGCGCGGAATTGGTCTGATCGATGTCCTCGGTGACATTCATGATGTAGTACACATAGGGATCCTGCGCATCGGCGCGGTTGAAGAGATGGGACGCGGTGTTTTTCGCGAGCATGGTATCTTCCCGCGTGGCGGTGTTATACGACCAAAGATCGCTGCCGTCCATGTGCAGGCAGTAAACCGTTCCGTCGATCTCCACAAAGCGGTATTCCGCCGCCGCGTCGTCCGAACGGAAGTAATAATCGCGCATGGTCTCCTTTCCGTCGAGACGGCTGCGCTTGAAGTCGACATAATTGCTCTCCGCTTCGCCCTGCAGGTTCTTGGCCGTTGTGGGCGTCGCGTAATAGACATAGTCTCCATAGATGAAGATGCCTGCGGTGTAATCGTCTGCCACGAACAGGAGCGGCACGACCGTTTCGGCGGCATCGTAATTGCCTGCGTCGAGATCGCTCACCGCAATGCGCATGAGCGCGCCGTGCACCGCGTCGCCGTACTCGTTCTCATACGCCTTTTCGTTGCCCTCCTCGTCCGTCTCGGCAGTCGTCATGCCGTTGATGAAGTAGATATAATTCCCCTTCTGCACGACCCAGCCGCCCTGCGAGGAGACTTCGCCGCTCTGATAATCCCCTTCCAGCCCTTGGGCGGAATAATAGCTGCAGCCCGAAAAAGTAAGGGCGGAAACAGCCATCGCCAGAACGGCAAGAATTATCAATAACTTTTTGCATATTTTTTTCATATGAAAAAGACTCCTTTTTCTCCCGTCGGGGCACACCGGACCCGATCGTCCGCATGCAAAGGAATACTTTTCCCCGCCGCGCCGACGGCAGACTACGCCCCTGGTTATATTTACATGAATTTTATTATATACTAAATTGATGATTTTCGCAATCAAAATTGGCGCACTTTGATGATTTTCTTGTGAAAAATAATGAAAGAGAGGGAGAAAAATGCAGGATTTTTCCATATTGCAACTTTTACGCACGCTCGCCGCGGCCAACGGCAACGCCACGCCCGCCGAGCCCGGCAGAGACTCGTCCGAAGCCGCGGCGGCATCCGCGTCTGACGCCGGCGCAAACGCCGTCCCTTCTTCCGAAGCGCAGGAAACGGAACAGACGGGAAACAAAGCCACCCATGCCCGAACGCAAGGGTCGACACAAGGATCAGCACAAGCCGCCGAAGAAGCGCAAGCCGCCTTTGCCTATGAGGCTTTTCTCTCCCGACACGACCGCGCCGTAGCGCGGATCCGAAAAAATCGCGATGACGGGCGGGACGGCGGCGAACGATCTTAACCAAGCGCACCGCCGAACGAACCTTCCCTCCGCAACGAGGCTTTCGCTCCCCTCCCCCCCCCGCGCCCGCACCCGCGGCGCGGGAATATGGGATTCAAAGGGAGATGCTCCCTTTGCCATGGGTGCGGGAACGGCGTTCCCGCGTTAAGGGTACTTATTCCCCAAGGGGCACCGCCCCTTGGTAACCCCGTTCAAGGGACCACGTCCCTTGAAAATCCCGTGTCGGGTGCACGCGCACAGCGCGCTGCACAGCGGCGCGGGAATACGGGTTTGCAAAGGGACGCGGTCCCTTTGCCATGGGTGCGGGAACGGCGTTCCCGCGTTAAGGGTACTCATTCCCCAAGGGGCACCGTCCCTTAAAAATCTCGTGTCGGGTGCACGCGCACAGCGCGCTGCACCAGCGGCGCGGGATAACATGGGATCGCAAAGGGACGCGGTCCCTTTGCCATGGGTGCGGGAACGGCGTTCCCGCGATAGGGGTACTCATTCCCCAAGGGGCACCGCCACTTGGTAACCCCGTCCAAGGGACCACCTCCCGTGAATATCCCG
>CALWCO010000032.1 GCA_944376455.1 uncultured Clostridia bacterium | reverse complement strand
AATTTGTTCTTCATCACCGTTTCGCTGAATACGTTCTCTCCGAATATCTCCGGTACTCCCATTGCTTTCGCTCTCCTTTCTATATAAAATATTTGTTTTATTTATAACCGATATAAGTATAATTTTTATTTATACGAAATCGATTGCAACCGCCTTTGTTTTTTGATATTGACATTATATTCTTTCATTTTCCAGATGTCAAACGAATGAAAAGTATTTTTCCGTCATCGTTTTTTATATAAAATATAAGTAAAAATTATATATAAAAATTGAAACGGTGTATGAAGTTGCCTGTAAAAAAATATATCAATATAAACGGGAGTTATAAGAAAATGCAGAAAAGAGATGAAAAAATCAAAATACCCGATTGACCGCGGGGGAAAAATATGGTAAAATGATTTTGTCGGCAGAAAAGACCCCCAAGCCCGCGCAAAAACGCGCGGGGAACACGCAAAAATTAAAGCATTGGAGAAATTTGCATGGAAATCATTGACGTTCTTATCGAGGAGTTTTCCCTGAAAAGAGAACACGCACAGAACATCGTCAACCTCATTGACGAAGGGAATACCATCCCCTTCATCGCACGTTACCGCAAAGAAATGACGGGCAGTTGCGACGATCAGGTTTTGCGCTCCTTTTCCGATCGGCTCACTTACCTGAGAAATCTGGAAAAGAGGAAGGAAGAAGTTTCGTCCGCCATCACCGAACAGGGCAAGATGACGGAAGAGATCACGCTTGCGCTGTCCAAGGCCAAGACCCTGACCGAAGTGGAGGATATTTATCGTCCCTACAAACAGAAGAAAAAGACGCGCGCGAGCGTGGCGATCGAGAAAGGGTTGCAGCCGCTTGCCGAGCTCATTCTCGCACAGGATCCCGCCGTCGATCCCGAAAAGGAGGCGGAAAAATATATCGATGAAGAAAAAGGCGTGCTTTCCGCGGCGGACGCTCTGGCGGGAGCCAAAGACATCATCGCCGAAATCGCCAGCGACAGCGCCGAAACGCGCAAAAAACTGCGGAATATCTTCACCAAAAACGGCACGATTTCCTCCTCTTATACAAAGAAAAAGGAAGAAGATGAACAGAAAACCTATGAAATGTATGCCGACTATGCCGAGCCGGTGCTGGAAGCCAAGAGCCACCGCATCCTCGCCATCAACCGTGGCGAAAACGAAGGCTTCCTGAAAGTCTCCCTCGGCATCGATCCCGCGCTTGGCAAACGCATCGTCTGCGCCGGATTCGTCAAGAACGACTCCCCTTCCGCTTTGCTCGTCAAAGCGGCGTGCGAAGACGCATACGATCGGCTCATTGCCCCGTCCGTGGAGCGCGAAGTGCGGTCCGACCTCACGGATTCTGCCAACGAACAGGCAATTAAAATTTTCGAAAAGAACCTGCGTCCCCTGCTCATGCAACCGCCCGTGAAAAACAAGATCACCCTCGGCTGGGACCCGGGCTACCGCACGGGATGCAAGATATGCGTGGTCGACGGCACAGGCAAGGTGTTGGATAAGACCGTCGTCTATCCCACCATCTACATGAACGAGAAGAAAGAGGGCAAAGAGAGCGAGTCCCTGCGCAAAAAATACGAGGACGCAAAGACGATCATCCGCGGACTCCTCGACAAATACCGCGTGGAACTCATCGCCGTCGGCAACGGCACCGCCTCCAAGGAAAGCGAAATTTTCGTCGCCGAACTGCTGGCGGAATATCCCCGCCCCGTCGATTACATGATGGTATCCGAAGCGGGCGCGTCCGTCTATTCGGCGAGCAAACTGGGAGCGGAGGAATTCCCCGATTACGACGTTTCCGAACGGAGTGCGGTGTCCATCGCAAGAAGATTGCAAGACCCGCTCGCCGAACTCATCAAAATCGATCCCAAATCCATCGGCGTGGGACAGTATCAGCACGATATGGACCAAAAACGCCTCGACAGCGTTCTGCAGGGCGTTTTGGAAGACTGCGTCAACAGCGTCGGCGTCGATCTGAACACCGCCAGCGCGCCCCTTCTCAAATATGTGGCGGGGCTCAATGCGGGCATTGCAAAGAACATCGTCGCTTACCGCGAGGAAAACGGTAAATTTACCAACCGCCGCCAACTGATGAAGGTGTCCAAACTGGGCGAAAAGGCCTTTACGCAATGCGCGGGCTTTTTGCGCATCGACGGGGGCGACTGCATTCTCGACAATACCGCCGTGCATCCCGAGTCGTACGAAAAAGCGGAAAAACTGCTTGCCCTCTTCGGCTATACGGATGAGGACGTGCGCGCGCGCAAGATTTCCGATCTTGCCGAAAAGGTGAAAGCCTACGGCGAAAAGAAGGCCGAGGAAGAGACGGGACTGGACGGCGCGACCATGCACGACATCGTGGAAGAACTCAAAAAACCCGGCCGCGATATCCGCGACTCCCTGCCCAAACCTGTACTCCGCCGCGACATCATGAGCATGGAAGACCTCAAACCCGGCATGGAACTGACGGGCGTCGTCAGAAACGTCGTGGACTTCGGCGCGTTCGTGGACATCGGCGTGCACCAGGACGGACTCGTGCACATTTCCCGCATCACCGACCGTTACATCAAACACCCGTCGGATGTGCTCACCGTCGGTCAGACCGTCAAAGTCACCGTTCTGGAAGTCGACCTGAAAAAGAAGCGCATCGCGCTGACCATGATCAAAAACGACAAAGCCAACACAAAAACGGCAAACAAATAAGGAAACCCGCAATACAGGGATTCTGCCGTTTCGCCTTGCCGACCGCCGACGGTCTTTTGCGTCGGAAAAAATAAGCATAAGCGCAAAAAAACGCGGACATACCCTCTTTGAAGGTATGTCCGCGTTTTTCTACGCATTTTTCCGTCCGATGCAACCATCGGATACCGCCGCGCGACGCGATCCGTCTGACGCCGGCGGAATGTTTTTTTGCCGCACTTATGCTTGCGGCAAAAATCCCTGTTCGATGAGATAGGTTTCCAATATCTGCGCCGCGACCAAGCAAAGCTCGGGGCAAGGACGTTTTTTATAATACGTCGCGGTACGTTCTTCCGCTGACGGCGCGGTGTCGGTCTGAATGCCTTTTCCCGTCAGAAGCTCGCCGCAAATGATCGAACCGCATTCCGCGCGGAAGCGGCGCACGAGCTCCTGTACGGCGGCATACTCTTTATTTTTACTCTCCCGATCGGCGTCGGGACTGCCCGTGACGAGTCCCAGAATCATCACCATGCCCGAAACGGCACCGCACGTGAGGCGCAACCGTCCCATGCCCGCGCCGAACGGCTGTCCGAGTTTCAACAATGTATCCCGCGGCACGCCCGCGACATCCTCAAAGGCGAGCAACACCGACTGCGCGCAATTATATCCGTTCAAAAAGTTCTCCTTGGCCCTTTCTCCTCTTGACATTTTGATATGCCTCCTTTATAATATTATCATGTTGGAATTGTACTACACCCGCCGTCCGATCTCTTCGAAAAAATTTATCGCGGAACTTTTCCGCGAATGCGGGATCACCGCGCCGGTCTTACGCGGAGAGAACGGAAAACCCTTTCTCGCCGACCGTTCCCGGTTCTTTTCCGTGAGCCACACCGACGAACTGACCGCCGTCGTCTTTTCCGATCAAGAGGTCGGACTGGACGCCGAACGCGCGGACGAAGCACGGCGGTACGATAAAATCCTTTCCGCCCTGTCGCCCGCCGAACGGGCAGAGATTGGATCCGCGAAGGATTTCTTTGCGCATTGGACGGCAAAAGAGAGTTATGTGAAATTCCGCGGCGAAACGTTGGGAAAACTATATCGGAGACTGTCCTTCATCGGCGGCCGTCTTCTGTTGGACGGAAAACCGTTGCCCGTATCCCTACATTTCGGAACGCTTTTCGAAGAAAAGTATATCTTTTGCGTCTGCAACGCCTCGGCGGAGAAAATCGTCTGCAAAGAACGGTAACCCCTGCCTCGTCGGCGCATCTGTTTTCCGTTTCAGTATACATCAAACGACAGACTTTTTCAAGTAAAAACACAATCGGCGACGGATATCGCCAAAGATAACCCTCAAGGAGGAAATTTCATGACCATCGGCGTCGTGGCCGCCATGCAGTGCGAGGCGGATATTCTTTTGCAAGAGATGCAGCTCTCCGCCCGCGAAACGCGGTGCGGCAAACCCGTTTATACGGGTACCCTCTGCGGTAAAAACATCGTACTCATCGCCTGCGGCGTGGGAAAAGTCAATGCCGCGATCGGCGCGCAAATGTTGATCGACATATACCATGCCCGCACACTCGTCAATTTCGGCGTGGCGGGCGGCATTCGGGAAAACACAGAAATCGGCCAAGTCTATCAGATCGGAAAGGCCGTGCAATACGATTTCGATCTTTCGGTTCCGAACGGAACGCGCATCGGTACGCTGGACGAATTGCAGGAGAATTTTCTGCCCCTTGCCGTTCTGCCCGAAAGCGGTTTGCCCATGCGCGCACTCGCCACAGGCGATCGGTTCAACGACAATCCCGGCGATTTTTTGCTGATCCGCGATTATATGGACGCGGACATCCGCGACATGGAAGGCGGCGCGGTTGCACAGACCGCCCTGCACGCGGGCATTCCCTGCTATCAGTGGAAAGCCATTTCCGACAAGGCGGGGAGCAATTCCTCCTTCGAGCAATACACAGCGAACAAATTGCGCGCACTCGATCGGCTCCGCAAAACGTTGCCCGCCCTGTTCGCCCTCCTGCCTTGCGGCGACTGAAAAAAATCAATAAAGGAGAAAAATATCCCATCATGAAACCCGATACGATGAAAAAAATCCCCTCTTTTTCCCTCGATCACGACGGCATGAAAAAAGGATTGTATAAGGGCATGGTATGCCGCGGCATCACGACCTGGGACCTGCGATTCAAAGAGCCGAACGGCGGGGATTACATCACGCCCAAGGCTTTGCACTCCGTCGAACACATCCTTGCGACCGTTCTGCGCAATTCCGACAAAAAAGACAGCATCGTCTATTTCGGCCCCATGGGTTGCCGCACGGGATTCTATCTTCTGACCGCCGATCTCGGATATGAAGAGGTACTCTCCCTGCTCAAAGAGAGCTTTGCGCTGGCATTGACCTTTACGGAGGTCCCCGGAAGCCGTAAGAAAGAGTGCGGAAATTACCTCGAGCACGACCTGCAAGGCGCGCTCGACGAATGCGCCGAATATCTCAAAGTATTGGAGGCCTTATCATGAAACCGCTCGGCGGAGGCTGGGACGAACTGCTCGCCCCTCTGTTTTCGGATGAAAAATACCTGCGGATCAGAGAATTTCTCAAGCAGGAATATTCTACACATATCGTCTATCCCGATATGTACGACCTCTATAACTGTTTCCGATTCACCCCCGTAAACGGGGTAAAAGCCGTGCTTCTGGGACAGGATCCGTACCACGAGCCCGGGCAGGCGCACGGGCTGTGCTTTTCGGTGCGCGCGGGCGTGCCGCTACCCCCTTCTCTCGTCAATATCTTCAAGGAATTACAGTCCGATCTGGGCATGCCCCCCGCTAAAAGCGGTGATCTCAGCAAATGGGCAAAAGAGGGCGTACTCCTTCTGAACACGTCTCTGACCGTGCGGGAACATATCGCCAACTCCCATTCGAAATGCGGTTGGAGCTGGTTCACCGACAACGTCATCCGACTGGTGAGCGAAAACCGTCCGCACGCCGTGTTTATCCTGTGGGGCGGAAATGCCCGCTCGAAAAAACCGCTCATCGATCAGACAAAGCACCTCATCGTCGAAAGCGCGCACCCCTCGCCCCTGTCTGCGCACAACGGCTTCTTCGGCAGCCGACCCTTTTCGCGGACCAACGAATTTTTACAGCAAAACGGTATAGTGCCGATTGACTGGGATCTGAACAAATAATCCTCCTTTGCTTATATATTCATATATCCGACAATAAAATCATCATCGAGAGGTAAGAAAAACATGAAATACGTTGTGGTACTCGGCGACGGCATGGCCGATTATCCCCTGCCCGCCCTCGGCGGGAAGACCCCTCTGCAAGTCAGCAAGAAACCCACCATCGACACTTTGGCCAAAAAGAGCGAAGTCGGACTGTGCAAAACGGTGCCCGACGGCATGAAGCCGGGTAGCGACGTCGCCAATATGTCCGTGCTCGGACTTGACCCCAAGGAATATTATACGGGCCGTTCCCCGCTGGAGGCGCTCTCCATCGGTATCCCGCTCAAAGATACCGACGTTACCCTGCGTTGCAATCTGGTCACGCTGTCGGACGAACCTTCTTACAAGGACAAACGCATGGTCGATTATTCCGCGGGAGAGATCTCCACCGAAGAAGCGCGGGAACTGATCGAATATCTCAAACAATATCTCGACAGCGAAACCATGTGCCTGTATGCGGGCATCTCCTATCGGCATTGTCTGGTGTGCGATCACGGCAAAACGGGCAACGATCTGACGCCGCCGCACGATATTTCCGACCGCGTAATCGGGGAATATCTGCCCAAAGGCCCCGCCGCCGCACAATATCTGGAAATGATGGAACGCTCCTATGCCTTGCTCAAGGACCACCCCGTCAACATAAAACGGATTGCGGAAGGGAAAAATCCCGCCAATTCCGTATGGTTCTGGGGGGAAGGCACACGCCCCGCGCCCGTGAATTTCTTTGAAAAATTCGCACTCAAAGGCGGCGTCATCTCCGCCGTCGACCTCGTAAAGGGCATCGGCATCCTCGCGGGCATGCAGGTCATCGACGTGCCGGGCATCACGGGCAACTGGGATACCAATTTCCGCGGCAAAGCCGTTGCCGCGGCGAACGCGCTGAAAAACGGGCTGGATTTCGTCTACATACACATGGAGGCGCCCGACGAATGCGGGCACCACGGGGATATAGAGAAAAAAATCTATTCCATCGAACAGATTTCCGAAATCGTCGTCAAGACGCTTTTGCGGGAGTTCTCGGACATGGATGAGCCGTTCACCATGCTCATCTGCCCCGACCACCCCACCCCGATCGCGCTGAAAACCCACGTATCCGATCCCGTGCCCTATCTCATTTACCGCTCCGACGAAGCGCGCGGCAACGGTGCGGAAAGCTATGACGAAAAACAGGCTGAAAAGACGGGGCTCTACATCGGGCAGGGATCCGCACTCATACAGCGACTGCTCAAACGATGAAAATAAATTTTATATTTGCCTGAAAATGAGGGGCGCCCGCAACGCAAAGCGTTGCGGGCGCCCCTTATCTTTCATTTTCCGCGAAAGAGAACATTTCCTTTTTTGAACGCGCTTACCGCGCAAGTAAAACCGCCGCGTCGGCCGACGCGGCGGTTCGTTCCCTCGTTCTGACGGTAAGATCAATAGTTCTCTTTCTTGATTTCAAAATAGGCCTGCGGATGCGCACAGACGGGGCATACTTCGGGTGCTTTCTTGCCGATGACCACGTGGCCGCAATTGGAGCACTGCCACACTCTGTCGTCCTCGCGGGAGAATACCAATCCCTCTTTGACGTTCTGCAAGAGTTTCAGATAGCGTTCTTCGTGTTCCTTTTCGATGGCGCCCACTTTTTCGAACAGGAATGCGATGTGGTCGAACCCCTCTTCGCGCGCCGTCTTTGCAAAGCCCGCATACATATCCGTCCATTCATAGTTCTCGCCCGCGGCCGCGTCGGCAAGATTCTCTTCCGTGGACGGAATCTCTCCGCCGTGCAGGAGTTTGAACCAGATTTTGGCGTGTTCCTTCTCGTTCGCCGCCGTCTCTTCAAACAAGGCCGCGATCTGCTGATAACCGTCCTTCTTCGCTTTAGACGCATAATAGGTATACTTGTTGCGCGCCTGCGATTCGCCCGCAAAAGCCGCCTGCAAGTTCTTTTCCGTCTGACTGCCTTTCAATTCCATTTGTATTCACCTCTCGGTTTTATTTGTATTTGTATTATATCATAATTGATAATGAGTGTCAATAAGAAAAATCCATTTTTTTCTATTTTCAGAAAAAAATTTTTTTGCCGACGACGAACACTGTTTACAACAGGGGCAAGAGCAGCGTCAAAAGCGGTATGGTCAGGATGCAGGAGACCGAACTGAGCAAGACCATATCGGCGGCCGACTCCTGCCCTTCGCCGATCATTTCGGCATAACTCTGCACGACGGCCGCGACGGGACAGCAGGACATGACGAAAATACATATTTTGAGGTTGACGTCGATGGGCAACAGCAGGAGCACGGCAAAGACGACGAGCGGGAACACGACCTGTTTGATGCCGATAACGGCATAGTGCTGCCAGGTTAAAAACAGTTTTTTGACGTCGGCGGTGGCGAGACGGAAGCCCATGATGATCATGCACAGCGGCGTGCTCATGCCTGCCAGAATTTCAAACATTCCCGCAAACGGTTCGGGAATCTTCCACGCCCAAAATACGTCGATCAGCCCCAGCAACACCGCCGCAATCAAGGACAGCGTTGCGGGATTGAACAGGATCTTTTTTACGGAGATATATTTCTTATCCCGCGTGATGACGGCGCTTGCGACCGTCCAGCCGAGCGCGGACATCGCGAGGAAAAAGACGATGGAATAGGCTGCGGCCTCGGTGCATTCGGGCACAACCGCCTCTAAAATGGGAATGCCGATGAAAGAGGCGTTGCCGAACACCGACGCGACGGTGGCGACGCGGTAGGTCACGTCCTCCTGCTTTTTGCGCAACAGAAAAAACAGTAAGCCCAAAAACGCCCCCATGGCGATCAACGCAATGGAAAAACAGATCAGCATATTGACGGCCAGCGTGGGCGTGAAGGTGATTTTCTGAAAGGAATGAATGGTCAGGCAGGGTTGCAGGACATACATCAGCACGACCGAAAAGGCGGAAACGGCTTGGGTTTTGACCATCTTTGTCTTTACGAGCAAAAAGCCCGGCACCGCATACAACAACATGGTTAAAATGGTCAGAAAAACAGTATATGCCATAATTTTACGATGTGTTATTTTTCGCTCTTCGCCTCGTCCGATTGCTGTTTTTTAAGGTTTTCCCGCGCGGTTGCGAGCATGAGCTTGATGCGGTTTTCCTGGTTGACGCGGGTTGCCGAAGGGTCATAGTCCACGGGCACGATGTTCTCGTCCTGATACATATTTTTAAGCGTGCGGACGACGCCCTTGCCCGCGATGTGGTTGGGCAGACAGCCGAAGGGCTGTGCGCAGACGATGTTGTCCGTGCCCGTTTCGGCGAGCGCCGCCATTTCGGCGGGAATGAGCCAGCCTTCACCCATCTTCACGCCTTGGTTGATGACCTTGTCCGCGCAACGGCGCAAATGCTCGAAATCATGCAGCGGCTCGAACGTCCCGTCCTCCTCAAACAGGCGGATAATCTGCCTTTGAATGCGATACAGATATTTATAGACGATCTTATAGACCAACGCCTGCAGGACGGAATTGCGTTTGTACAGTTTGCGGTCGTTCATGGTGTTGACGACGCAATACAAAACGAAATCCATGAGTCCCGGAATGACCGTTTCGCAGTCCTCGGCGTGCAGAAAATCTTCCAGGTGCGAATTGCCGAGCGGGGAATATTTGACATAGATCTCCCCCACGATCCCGACCTTGACTTTTTTCTCCTCCGTGCGCGGCACGGCTTTGAACCGTTCCAGCATGCGCCGCGTCAGGTCCTTGTATTTTTTATACTGCTTGGTGTCGTACGCCTTATAGACCATGTCCAGGCATTCCTGCCGCGCCGCTTCCGCCGCGCCTTTCTCCGTTTCATAGGGCAGTGTCTGATTATAGAGCGTCATGATATTGTCGCCGTAAAAGATGCCGTATGCGATCTTCAGGAGCAAAGGTACGGACATGGGTATGCCGTTCCCCTTTTCCAAGCCCGAAAAGTTGACAGAAAGAACGGGCACCTGCGGGAATTCGGCTTTGAGCGCCTTGCGGATGAGCGGGAGATAGTTGGAGGCACGGCAACCGCCGCCCGTCTGCGAGATGAGCACGGCGGTATGATCAACGTCGTATTTGCCGCTTTTGAGCGCATCGATGTACTGTCCGATGACACACAGCGCGGGGAAACAGGTATCATTGTGCACGTGTTTGAGCCCCTCGTCGATGACCGCGCGGGAATCATTGTGGAGGACTTCGATCTTATACCCTTCTTTGCCGAGAATGTATTTGATGATTTCGAAATGATACGGGAGCATATCGGGAATGAGAATGGTATGCGTGTCCTTCATTTCGGGCTTGAAAGTGGGATAGTCGTCGGTAAAATCGACGACGGTTGCGGCACAGGCGCCGCAAGAAAATTCTTTTTTCTCTTCGCTCATTGATTTACGCCTCCTTTCTCCGCGTTCTGCTCTTCGATCGCCGCCTGCATCGAGCGCAGACGGATGCGGACCACGCCGAGGTTGTTGATTTCGTCTATTTTGATCTGGGTATAGAGTTTGCCGTTCTTTTCCAGAATGGAACGGACTTCGTCCGTCGTGATGGCGTCGATGCCGCACCCGAAGGAAACGAGCTGCACCAGATTGACGTCCGGCTTATCCAGAACGTACTCCGCCGCGCGGTAAAGTCGGGCATGGTATGTCCATTGATTGAGTACGTTGACTTTGACCTGATGGGCCTTTTCAAAGACGCTGTCCTCGGACAAAACGGCAAAGCCGAGGGAATTGAGCAGTTTGTTGATGCCGTGATTGATTTCGGGATCGACATGATAGGGCCGCCCCGCCAGCACGACGACCTGTTTGCCCTCGCGGCGGGCGGCGAACAGGATCTCCTCGCCCTTTTTCACCACGTCCTCGTGATATGCCTGCAGGCGCGCAAACCCTTCGTCCAGTCCGCGATCGATTTCTTTGGCGGAAAGTTTATACTTTTTCAAAGCCTTTTTCAGCGTCTCGACCATGCTCTTGCGCACGTTCGGATCGATGTACGGCATGATGAAATTGTCGTCGTTGAGCCGCTCGTTGTTGGCTTTGAGCAGTTCGGGATAATACGCCACCACGGGACAGTTGTAGTGGTTCATGGAGTCGTGCTCGTCGATGTTGTAACTCTCGCAGGGATAGAAGATGAAATCCACGCCCGCGTCGAGCAGACTCTCGATGTGCCCGTGCATGAGTTTGGCGGGATAGCAGGCCGTATCGCTCGCCACGGTGTGCTGACCCTTGAAATAAAGCTGACGGGAGCTCTTCTCGCTGAGCACGACTTCAAAGCCGCAACTCTCGAAAAATCCCGCCCACAGGGGGAGTTGTTCGAACATGACGAGCTGCATCGGTAAGCCGACTTTGGCGCGGCCCATGCCCGCGTTTCGGCCGGTGATCGACTGTTGCAGGCGGTCATATTTATAGGCATAGACGTCGAGCGGATTGGTGGGCACTTTCTGCCCCGCGCCGCGCTCGCACTTGTTGCCGGAAATGAATTTTCTGCCGTCGTTGAAGGTGATGATGTTGATGTTGCACTTGCTCGTACAGCCGCGGCAATTGGTGGAACGGGAAGAATAGGTGAATGCGTCGAGCTCTTCCCGCGTCGCCAAAGTGGAGCGGTTGCCCTTTTTGACGATGTTCTCCTTGGCATAGAGCGCCGCGCCGAACGCGCCCATCAATCCCGCGATGCCGGGACGAATGACGTTTTTGCCGATCTCCTTTTCAAAGGAACGAAGCACGGCGTCGTTGAGGAAGGTGCCGCCCTGCACCACGATGTTCTTGCCGAGTTCCTCGGGCGTCTTGGCACGGATCACTTTATAAATGGCGTTCTTGACGATCGAGGACGAAAGGCCGGCGGAAATATCCTCCACGCTCGCCCCCTCTTTCTGCGCCTGTTTGACGGCGCTGTTCATGAATACCGTACAGCGCGAACCGAGTTCCACGGGGTGTTTGGCGAACAAGCCAAGCTTGGCAAACTCGTCGATGTCCATGCTCATGGCCTTGGCGAAGGTCTGAATGAAGGAACCGCATCCCGAAGAGCACGCCTCGTTGAGCATGATGGAGTCGATGGCGTGGTTTTTGACCTTGAAGCACTTGATGTCCTGCCCGCCGATGTCGATGATGAAATCGACGTCGGGATTGAAATGCACCGCCGCCTTGAAATGGGCAACAGTTTCAACGATGCCGAAATCCACTTTCAGCGCCGCCTTCATCAGGTCCTCGCCGTACCCCGTCACCGCGCCGCCGCGGATGACAATGCGGTCGCCGATGAGGTCGTATATCTCTTTGAGCCGTTCCACGATGATGTCGAGCGGCTGACCGTTGTTGCTCTGATAATGGGAATAAAGGATTTTACAATCGGGCGTGATGAGAATGACCTTGGTGGTCGTCGAGCCGCTGTCGACGCCCAGATACGCGTCCCCGCGATAGGTCTTGATGTCCTCGAAGGGCAGATCGCTGCGGTTATGCCGTTCGACGAATTCGTCATACTCCGCACGGCTCGCAAAGAGCGGGTCGCCCGTCACGACGTCGTCGCTCTCTTTGACGTTCTCCACTTTTCCGATGATGTCCCCGATGGGCTCCGATTTGGCATTGGCGGCATACAATGCACAGCCGATGGACATGAAGCAGGGCGCGTTCTCGGGGAATATCGCGTGCTCGTCGTCCAGTTTCAAAGTATCCTTGAACGCCTTGCGCAGGCCCTTCAAAAAGTATAACGGCCCGCCGAGGAAGAGCACCTTGCCCTTGATGCGCCGCCCTTGCGCCAGGCCCGAAACGGTCTGATCGACGACCGCCTGGAAAATGGAGGCGGCAATGTCCTCTTTTTTGGAGCCCTGGTTGATGAGGGGCTGTATGTCCGATTTTGCGAATACGCCGCAACGCGATGCGATGGGATATACCTTTTCGGCTTTCATAGACAGTTCGTCCATTTCGTCGACGGAAATGTCCAGAAGGGTCGCCATCTGATCGATGAATGCGCCCGTTCCGCCCGCACAGCTACCGTTCATGCGCTGTTCCGTTCCGCCCGTGATGAAGATGATCTTTGCATCCTCTCCGCCCAGCTCCACGGCCGCATCGGCGTCGGGATAGTATTTGCGGATGGCGATGAACGCCGCCTGCACTTCCTGCACGAAGGAAATGCCGCTTCTTTGGGCAAGTCCCAATCCCGCACTGCCCGTGATGCAGGCACTGTATGTACCGTCGCCGAACTGCTCGCGTACCTTTTTGAGCTCGGAAAGCACGCATTCCTTGACGCGCGCGAAATGCCGTTCATAGCTCTTATATAAAATTTGATCCGTTTCGGGGTCGATCACCGTCACTTTGACGGTCGTGGATCCCACATCGATTCCGAGTAACTTTGCCATATCTCTTGCAGTCCTCTCTTTTTTGTCTGTCGGTAATAACACAACTTATAGTATTTCGTAATACATTATAACACAGAACTTACGAAATGACAAGATTTCAAGGGGAAAAAAGCAAAGAAAAAATACGGATAATTTATCCGTATTCTCCTCTATTTTCTTATGTTTTCATATTTTTTCCGTGTAGCGATGCCGCCGCGGATATGCCGCTCGCTGAGATTTTTATCCAGCACTTTGCGCACCCGCGCGCAGAGCGCGGGATCGAATTCGCACAGCCGTTCGGTGACGTCCTTGTGTACGGTGGATTTGCTTGTGCAAAAATGCGCCGCGCAAGCGCGCACCGTGCAACCCGTCGACAATATGTACTCCGCGTGCGCACGCACGCGCTCATCAATATATTCCCACACCTGAAAAGCCCCCCGACAGTTTCATTCCGCCTTTCCGCGGCCGCAACGCCCCGTTTTGCGGTATGATTTAATCTATGTCGAAGTTTGCACTTTTATGTATTGTATATTGCAAAGTTGCGGCGCCGATTGAAAACACGCTTTCAATCGGCGCCGCATAACGGCTGTTTTTCTCATGCCTTGAAAACAGGCAAAGTTGTAAAGTAAAATGCCGGAAACGGTCTCCGCCTATAAAATCTCCAAAAAATCATCGCCATCATTTTCTTCTTCGTTCAACGGAAACCATACAATATAATTACCCAATTCGCCTCCTCTATGTGCATTATGTAAAATTTTAATTGAAACTGTTACATGATTGAAGTCACACTCGGGCCATGAGGCGGCTCTTAACCCGATACACTGTACATATAACGTAAGATCTTTATCGTCAATATTTTTAAATTTTTCCAAATATTTTTCAGAATCATCTTTTTTCCAATTGTTAAATGCTTGCCAAAAACTTTTTTTCGCTTTGTCAATTAAATTATTTTTTATCACATATTCTTTTAACTTCTCAATCATACTGTTATCTCCTTCACCATACACGCGCATTGACTGCGCTCTCGCCTGTTTTTTACGCCTTTTTTCCGATGTCTTTTATGCCGCCTTGCTCTTTCGCTCTTGCGGGCCGCATGCCCCATGGCACGGCGCCGGTCAACTCATGGGCGCCGTTTTTCCGATCCCTGTTATCCATTGTCTTCCATTATACCGCATTCTTTCCGCCTGTCAAGGCTGCTCCGCGATTCGGACGCATTTCTTCGAAACGAAACAGGGGAAATTGAGCCTTTCCGCAGTCTGCTTTTTTGTTCTTTGCGTCTTTTGTGCCGTATTTCCCTTCCGAATGTCGAAACCGCATAACAGGAAAGGCGCGACCGATGCGAACCCGTCCGCGTTGCTTCTGTATTTTTCCGTCTTTGCATACAAAAAGTGCAAACAAAAAAAATCCTTCTGCTTCCCGAAGGATTTTTTCTGTTTATGCTCGTTTGCACCTTGCATGCGCCGCAAAACGCATGCCGAGAAACAAACGCTGACCCGAATGATCCTTATCAAGGCAAAACTTTGCTGAGGAACTCTTTCAGACGGGCGTTTTTCGGCGCGCCGAACACCTCTTCGGGCGTGCCGTCCTCGGCGATTTTTCCGTCGTCCATAAAGAGCACACGCGTTGCGACTTCGCGGGCAAAACCCATTTCGTGCGTGACGATGACCATCGTCATCCCGTCATCCGCAAGCTCCTTCATGAGTTGCAACACTTCCCCGACCATTTCCGGATCCAGCGCACTGGTCGGCTCGTCGAAAAGCATATATTCGGGATTCATGCACAGCGCGCGCACGATTGCGATGCGCTGTTTCTGTCCGCCTGACAGCGTGGACGGGTATACGTCGGCCTTGTCCTCCAAGCCGATGCGGCGGAGCATACGCATGGCATGCTCCCGCGCCTCCTCCTTGCTTTCCAGTTTGAGCAGCGTGGGGGCAAGCATGAGATTTTCGATGACAGTCTTATTGTTGAAGAGATTGAAGTGCTGGAACACCATGCCGATGCCGCGGCGAACCTTGTCCACATTTTCGCTGTACGCGGCGTGCAGTTCGCGGATTTTTTTGCGGTATTCCGCGCCCTCAAACCGACGCAAAAGGTCGTCTTTCTTTATTTCCGCAACGATTTGCGCGGAGAGCTTTTCTTCGGACATGCCCCCCTCGTTAAGAGCGTTTGCGCGCGTTTCAAACATCTTTTTGAACGTGCGGGAGCTTTGAATGATCTCCGGGTGGAGATAGGGATCGACGGGCGTTATGAGCTTATCGTTGATCCAGACTTCGCCGTACGTCGGCTCCTCCAGAAGATTCATGCAGCGCAGCAACGTGCTCTTACCGCTCCCTGACGGTCCGATGATGGCGACTTTTTCGCCTTTCTCGATGCTGACGGACACGGCTTTGAGCACCTTTACATCGCCGAAATTCTTGTAAAGATTTCTAACGTCTATCACTGATGCTGAATCTCCTTTCTATTATTTTCTGAACCAGCGTAAGAAGCAATACAACGACGAGATAAATGAGGGCGGCGGTGATGAGATACGCCATCCACTCCCCCGTTGCTTGGCCGCGCTTGTCCGCGATGCCCAGAAGATCGTAGACCTGCATCACGCTGTTACCTTCGCCCCACGGCATCAGTATGGACAGATAGCTTACGACAGACGTTTCTTTCACGAGAATGATGATCTCGTTGAAAATGGTCGGCACCACCGTCTTGACGGCCTGCGGGATGATGATCGTGCGTGTGGTCGCAAACCAACTCAGCCCGAGCGAACGCCCCGCCTCCAACTGCCCGCGATCCACGGAATTGAAGCCGCTGCGGAAGATCTCCGCCATATACGCCCCGCTGTTCACACCGAATGCAAACATCGGAACGAATATATTCGCGTTGGAGCTGTATATGGTGATGAGCACGATATTCGCGATGATCAACAGCTGCAGCAACGTCGGCGTGCCGCGAATGACCGTTATATACAGTTCTACGATTTTATCCAGAACGCGCACGAATATATTGGTCTTGGGCGCAATGCGAACGGCCGCACAAACTACGCCGATCAATAACCCGATGACGATCGCCACCGCGGCGATCATTAAGGTCACGAGCAACGCCATGCCGAACTGATTTGCATCGTTCAGCAACATTTCAAAAACATTTCTCTCGGTATCTGCCGGCATCTCTTCTCCTTATCTTGCAAAAACAGACCGTATATAGATTCACACGGTCTGCGTTCGCTGTACTTTTTTATCAGATGATGGAACCGCTGTGTTTGAGGACGAAGTAATCGATGACGCCGTTGTCGATCATGACCTCGAGCGCCGCGTCGATTTTCGCCTTCAGCTCGGTTGCATTTTTGTTCATATAAATACCGTAAGATTCGGGTTCCGCATCCAGTTCGATGACGACATACCCCGTCTTATCCCCGCCGATGGACTGTGCGGGGAGCTTATCGATGACGACCACGTCGATCTGTCCGCCGAGGTTCTGTCCTGCGAGAATGGCGTTTCTGTATTCGATGACGCTGGCACCGGTACCCTCGATTTCACCCTTCACGTGCTCGCCCGATTCTTCGTCCGTCGTGCCGTTGACTGCATCGCTCATGAGTATGCTGCCCGTCGTGGATTCCTGCGTGCCGATCTTCTTGCCTGCAAGAGCCGACAGGAGCAACTTGCCGTCCTGGGTCTTGTTTTCCGCCGTATTCATCGATTCGGGAATGATGGCGTACTGCGTGCTGGTCGCATATTCGATCGAGAACAGACCGGAGGCCTGACGGTCGGGCGTAATCGTGATGCCCGCCGCGCCGATCGCCATTTCATCGTTCTGCACATTCGTGAAAATGGAACCGAAGGACACGTCGCGGACCACCACGTTGTAGCCGAGGATGTCGCCGAGTTCGTTCGCAATATCCACGTCAACGCCGGCGACCTCGCCGTCGTCGTTCATATACTCCCAAGGCGCGAACGCCGCGTTGGTGTACACCGTAAGCGTTTCCTTGTCGTTGTTTTTACCGCAAGAGGTAAAGGCAACCGTGCTGCCTGCAAGCAGGCATGCGGAAAAAATTACTGCCAGTAACTTCTTCATTGTTTACTTCTCTCCTTGTTCAAAAATATACGCGGGGAATAACCCGTCGGACGGGATCAAGGCAGAAATTTTCTGTCCTTCACGCCATCGCTATTATTCTATCACAATTTTTTTGTATTTTCAATCGTTTTGACCCCGCGTTATGTACATTTTCCTGCCGCTCCGCACAAAATTACCTCACAAATATTAAAACGGCGACCCCGCACGCCGTCATAAAAAGGCCGAAAAGCCGAAGTTTTTGACCTGAACTTGCTTATTTTGCTCTTATTTCCGACATAGCGAAACCGGTATCCCGACGTGGCAGACGACTACCTGAGCCATCAAAAACACCTTGTTTGTCATACAAAGTTTCTGTCCGATTCATACTGCAAACAAGCTTGCCCTTTAAAAGAGACTAAACCATTCTGATTGAAAAAAACTCAATTTATATTATTGCAGAATTTTTATGAAAGTTCCAAAGTATTTGCATAAGATTGAATAATCTTAATTATATCCGGTTCATGTTCATAAAAATAATCATCCGATTCACTGCAGATTTTTTCCGCATCAATTCCCAGCTCAAATGCCCGCAACGCTCTGGCAAAATTCTTATAAAGTTCGTCAGGCATCACCTTTTTTAATTCTTCAGAATATTTACTCAAACAATCTTGATTATTGTCAAAAAAACACAGATGGCCTTCTCCGTTTATACCGGAATCATAATCGCATAAGTAAAATATGGGATCATTCCATTCAGAATTTCCATAAAGTTCCCATAATTTGTTCCACTTTTTATTTTCCGTCGATTCTTTTTTCGTAAAAAATCTTTTTAGCCTTGAAAACATTTTTCCTCTCCAACAACTATTTCGCCAGGACAAAAGTTTATCTCTCAAAGTATAAATTTTATATATCAAAATTATTGATTGATCTCTTTTCAAGAAAAACCAGTGTCTCGACGTGTATCGTAAACCTCTTTTTGATATAAAAAATTAAGGATTGTTCGCCCTTTTTCGATATAATCACAACTACCGATATCACCTGTTCAGATATATAAACTTTTACGCAATCTTTTGTCTGATAAGCTCGTAAACCTTTTCGGCATCGTTTACGGCAATCAGCCCATAGCCGAAAGCTACTCCGCCGATTTGTGTTATTTTTATTGTACCCGTTCCTCTTTTTATAAAACTGCGATACAGCTTTACAGCCTTTATTTGTGACATATTCAGCGATAAATTTGAAACATTTTCGAAAAAATAATAGATCTTTGTCGCCGTGATGATATATCTTCTATCTTTTTCCTTGAATGAAGCGATAATCGAAACAATAAGAATAAGCAACGAAAATGCGAAAAAAAGCGCCGTACACAAAAGCCAATGCACATTCGCAAAAATTACCAGGAGCAGACCAACTGCAGACCACAAAACAGAAAAGAGCAATGCGTATTGCAGGCAATGCCATACATACAGCCATTTAACCGATGCAACGTCCGCCAGCACTTCTTCTTTTATGTCGTCGGGAGTGACTTGCGTTAAAAAATCGACGGCATATTCAGCAATATCCTGCTCTTCCCATTCGCCCTTTTCCCTCTTGCCGTTTCGATAAGTTTTGTAGCCCGAGCTGCTTTCTTCAATTGTCAGCGTATCATTTTTATGGTGTAAAATCAGTTTGTCGCCTTTGAAAGATACATTTTCAGACACGCTCTTCAAATCGGTATAAAGATCATAAAGGTTATCCTATTCTTTGATGCTTGCGCAATATTTGCTCTTACCGATTTTTATATTCCATTCTATTTTGTCGCAGTCAATATAGGGCTCTCCCGAAACAGGCAAACTGTCAATGATTCCGCCCGTTTCTCCGGAATCGAAGCATGTTACTCTCCAAGTGTATCCGCTATCCGTTTTTTCGAGAACAGAATCATAAATGATACCGATGCGGTCAATGAGTCCGCTTGCCCGTACGCCCTTAAATTTTACCGTGATGATGCAACCCCAAGGGGTATCAAATTCGATTTCCCTATCATTTTCGTCCGTGTCTATCCTCGTCAGAATGGAATCGTGAAACCCCATTGAAACATTCATTAAACTTTGAATGTCTCTTTCAGTTTTCACCTCAAACCATTCGGGCAGAATGATCTCTTCGGAATACTCTTTGAATTGCGGAAAGTCCTCCGTGCTTGCCTTCTTGCCGAAACGCACGGCCTTCCATAATTCTCTGTCTTGAAGTATCCGGTCATAACCTTCCCACGCAGATTTCTTGCAATCGAATTCTTCCCAATCCACAATAAAAACTTGGCGGCGAGGATACCACATTTTAATTCGCCTGATATGCGTTCGCTCACGGTCAAACGCGAGCACTTCCGATTGCCACCCCGCTTGCCTGATCGCAAAAACAGGTGAAACATATTCCACGCTATTTTCCGAAATGATTGCTATCATATTTACCCTCTCATCTTCTTTCGCCTATTTTAACATATCTTTGAAATCGGCGATAAGCTGTTGTTTGTCCCCTTTATTTTCAAAGAGCAAAGTTTTGCGGCTTCTTTTTCGCATTCTTCATCACTGTCGAACTCAGTCAACTGCCACCGACCGTTTGTGCCGTTTTTTCCCCAGTTCGTGACCATATAAGAGCCATCTGTCTCTACTCGCCAGAACTTATTTGATTTATCGTCTTGAAATAATAAGGCTTCCTTCATCATTTTCACCTCAACTTTAACCCTTTACGACTCACTTCCTTCGGCAAGGCTTACTCATTCAGGCCATTCATCGCCTTCGCTTCTGCCAATAAAATCGAAGTGCATACTTTTAAAATAAGCATACGGATATTCAACGACTTCCTGCTGTAAGACCAATCCGTCTAAATCCATCATTTCATCCATGTATGCAAGAGCATCGTGCATTCCGTCGATTCTTTTTTCATAAAAAATCTTTTTAGCCTTGAAAACATTTTTCCTCTCCAACAACTATTTCGCCAGGACAAAAGTTTATCTCTCAAAGTATAAATTTTATACATCAAAATTATTGATTGATCTCTTTTCAAGAAAAACCAGTGTCTCGACATTGAATTTTTATTTCAAAGTACGACACTTCTATTAATTTAACGAAAATAGCCCGTCTTTTGCATTTTT
>CALWCO010000031.1 GCA_944376455.1 uncultured Clostridia bacterium | reverse complement strand
GCTGTGGGTTTTTCAAGGGACATGGTCCCTTGAACGGGGATATCAAGGGGCGGCGCCCCTTGGAAATAAGTACCCTTAACGCGGGAACGCCGTTCCCGCACCCTTGGCAAAGGAACACAGTCCCTTTGCAATCCCGAGTTATTCCGACATGGGATTTTTAAGGGACGTGGTCCCTTGAACGGGGATATCAAGGGGCGGTGCCCCTTGGAAATAAGTACTTTCTCGCGGGAACGCCGTTCCCGCACCCTTGGCAAAAGGACACAGTCCCTTTGCCATCCCGAATTATTCCGCACCGACGGTGCGGAATAGACATTGATACAAAAAGCATCTTTCCTGCGGGCATGCCCGCATGAAAAGAAAAACACCCCCGTCCTTGGCAAGGATTTGCCGAGGACGGGGGTATTGATTTTTGATTATTTTTTACTCGCCGATCTTCCGATTATTCTTCGCTGTTCTCTTCAGGCACGGAAGTAGTCAGGTTCTCATCCTTGCGGCTGTTGCCGAGGAAGGTGCCGAATACCATGGAGGAGCTCTTCTTATATGCGGACTGTTCGCTGTTTGCACCGCCCATGCCCGTACCGCCGCTCACGCGGCTTCTTTCGGCCTTCTCTTCTTCGGTATAGCGGCGCTGGGGTTTATTGAAATCCCTGCGGAAGTCGCCTCTGCCTTCTCCGCCGCGGCGTCTGTCGCGATTGCCGTATTCCCGATTAAAGCTCCCGCGGCTGCCTCTGCCGTCACGGCGGAAGTCGCCTCTGCCGCCCTGTCTGCGGTCGCGAGGGGTATAAGGCTTCAATTCATTGGGCGTAATGACGACAAAACGGCGGGGTTCTTTGCCCTCGGAACTCGTCTTGACTTCGGTACTGTCAGCGAGAGCGGAATGAATGACTCTTCTTTCATACGCGCTCATCGGTTCCAAAGAAATCTTTCTGCCCTGACGCACGGCCTTCTGCGCCGTCTTCAAAGCGACGCGGCGAAGGGTCTCCTCGCGGTTTTCGCGGTAGTTCTCACAGTCAACGACGACGCGTTTATACTCGTCCCTGCCGGTATTGGCAACGGCGCCCGCAAGGCTCTGCAGGGCGTCCAGAACGATGCCGCGTTTGCCGATGACGGCGTGCGTATTTTGGGTCTCCAATTCGATTTCGATCTTTTCTTCTTCGCGCACGAGGCGGGGCGTCGCATCGACGGAGAGGAGTTTCAAAAGCCCGCCGAGGAATTCCACGGCACGTTCGCCGTCGGACATTTTCTCCTGTACGGATACCTTGATGCGCGCTTTGACGGCACCGATGCCGAGAAAAGTGACTTTGCCTTTTTCGAGCACTTCCACTTCCAGTTCTTCCGCGGGAATACCTGTCTCCGCGACCGCCGCGGCAAGCGCATCTTCCACGGTCTTGCCTGTAAATTCGCCTAATTCTTTCTTCATGGTAAAAAACCTCTCTGTTTTATTCCCTTATCTTATATCTTTCCGTCTGATCGACGTTTTTTGGGCTGACTTTATTTTGTCTTATTTCTTATTTTTACGGTCTTTATCGCCTTTTGCGTCCTTATCCTTACCCATGATCTCGCGGTTACGCTCCCAATCGCGGGTAAGCGCCTTTCTTCCTCCATAGGACACCTGCGCTTTCTGCTCCCGTTCTTTTCCCTTTTTGAACACCGCATCGATAACGCGATTGACGACGAGGGTGCTGAGGATGGAGAAGATACTGCTGGTGATGAGGTAGAGCGCAAACGCGGCGCTGTACATAAAGGCAAAGACGCAGAAGAGGATCGGCATAATGAACATCATCCATTTCTGCATACTCTGCGCCGACTTATCGACGGACGAGAGATCTCGCTGTGCCTTTTGCGACCGCATGGCGAGGAGCTGGGAGCCGACGTTGGCGAGAATGGTCAGAACGACGAGGACGAAATATCCGTTCGGCTGGCTCTTGGCTTCGCCGAGGTTATAGGTAATCTCATTATAGGTGTTCTCGTTGATAAATTCGCGTATCTTGACTTTCTGCCCGCTTTCCGTTTCGATTTCGCGGGTAATCGCATTGCAGAAATCACTGTAATTCTGCAACGGGTGCGCCCAGGCGACGTCGGGATAGTAAATATTTTTTATCCATCCGAATCCGTCGAGATTGCTGCTATAATATTCCGCCGCGGCCGTCCGGCCGAGGTTCTTGACATATTCGAGGCAATCGTCCTCGTCTTCGAGCGACGAATCGAGCCGCATGAGTTTTTCGGTATCGATCTGGTATTCTCTGTGGTGGTCTTCTTTATGCTCGAGGTAATATATATAATACTCGTCGCCTTCGCCTTCCACAATGTAATAATTGGGGTCGGTATACTCCGCCTGCACGGCATTCTCGTCGCTGTGCGAGAGGATGGCGGAATCGTACGCGTTGGCCATGCCCGTGTAGAGTTGCAGATTCATGTGCTGCGAAAAACCCGTCAGGGACTGGAACGCAAAGATCAGGATCAAGAGGGAAGCGATCATGGGGATACAGGAAGAAAATAAACTGAAATTGTTCTGCCTGTACACTTCCTGCATTTTCTGCTGATAGAGATCGGGTGCGTTGGCGTATTGCACCTGTAATTTCTCCAATTGCCCGCGCATCTGTTCCATTTTGAGGGACTGTTTGCGCATCGTGGATTTCTGCCATATATCGAGGGGCAAAATAACCACTTTGAGGATAAGACAGTAGAGAATGATGCCTAACCCCGTGATTCCGACCGCGCCGATGAGAATGGATATAAATGTTTCCAGAATTCCCATCGGTATTTCGCCGCTGACCTCAAAGAGCTGTATAGTTGTATCCAGAAGATTGGTAATCATGTATCCGTTCCTTATGGGTAAATCTCTTTTTTTTTTATTCCCTCATTTTTTTCATCTTTTGTTTTTTTTATCAATGGGATTGCAAAGGGACCTTGTTCCTTTGCCAAGGGTGCGGGAACGGCGTTCCCGCGTTAAGGCTATTTATTACCAAGGAGCGCCGCCCCTTGAACCCCGTTCAAGGGACCACGTCCCTTGAAAATCCCGCGTCGGGATGAATTTGGGATTGCAAAGGGACTGTGTTTCTTTGCCATGGGTACGGGAACAGTGTTCCCGCGAAAAAGTACTTATTCCCAAGGGGCGCCGCCCCTTGAACCCCGTTCAAGGGACCACGTCCCTTGAAAATCCCGTATTATATCAGCCATCGGACTTGCCAGAATTTTTCGGGTACTGGATCATAACCGCCCTTGGAAAGGGGATTGCAGCGCAGAATGCGCCAAAATCCCATACATATACCCAAAATCACGCCGTAATTATTGATGCTTTCGAGGGTATACTGGGAACAGGTGGGACGGTACATGCAGGTATGCAGTGAGATGTATTTCTGATAAAACACGATCATCCGCATGCAGAGCATTTTGAAAAGGGGCGGGAAAAAATTTATCCGCAAGTAACGCGCATTGGCGGCAAAGATGGCAAAAAACGCGGACATTTCAGTCCTTCTTTTCCTTTTCCCGAGGATTTTTGAACAGTTTCTGTTTTTCCATTATGTGCAAAAAATCCCTTTCCAACGCATGATAATCATATTCGTCTGCCTTTTTGGGTAAAAAGACATAGCTGAAATTTTCTTTCAGCTGATCGGCGTGGAGGCGGAAAATTTCCCGCACGATGCGCTTGATGCGGTTGCGCGTGACACTGTTGCCGTGTTTTTTACTGACGCATATTCCCATTTTCATCCCGTCCGAAGGAAGATAGAGCAGAGTGAGCCGTGCAGAAAAGCCCTTTCTGGCACCGGAAAAAATTTTTTGAAATTCGGTATTTTTCTTAATCCGATCGTATTTCATTTACCAAAAAAAATAGAAAAAATTTCATCCGTACTTTTTCCCGCCATCCATAAAGACGAGAGAAAAAAGTATGCACACCGAGTCAAAAGGGGAATAAAAACATTCGACGCAAAAGCAAAGAAGCCGCTTTTTTTAAAGCGACTTTCCCTTACACCCTTCTTTTAAGCGGAAAGATGCGCTCTGCCCTTGTTTCTTCTTCTCTTGAGCACTCTTCTTCCGGCGTTGGACGCCATTCTCTTTCTGAAACCGTGCACCTTTTTGCGTGCTCTCTTTTTAGGCTGATAAGTTCTCTTCATTTTTGTATTCTCCTGTTTTTATAATCTGTTTTTTGCTATATTATAGAAAAAATAAGTTTTTCCGTCAAGCATTTTTAGCCTGCAAACGCCAAAAGGCGGGGAATTTCTCCCCGATCGGGTTTTTCCTTCCCGTCTTATGCCTGCTCTCCTATCCTTTTTCGCCCTGTTTTTTCTTTTTTTTCCTCTTCGTTTCAATAGGAAATCAGGACGGTAACGAGGGTCATAACACCGATCAAAAAGGTCAGTACGAGAGAGAATGCGGCAACGGAGAGAAAAAGAAATATATTTCGTCCGCGCGGATGACTGTTTTCTATGAGCGGATTGATCTTTTTTTCTCTTTCCGAAAATCCCATACCCTTTTTTTGCGTTTTCTTTTTTATCTCTTTTCTTTCTCTTCCGATCAAAGATCGGAATTTTTTTATATTTTCTTAACTCTTACCGTCGTTTACCGCCGTCAGGCGCTTTGCCGCCGATCAGTTATTGGTGCGGACGGGCAGAATGAGGTAAAGACTGCCGTCCTCTTCCTTGGCGGTGAGCACAAAGGGGGAGATGGGGGAGTTGAATCTGATTTTGATCTCTTCCGACTGAACGGCCTTGGCGCTGTCGAGAATATACTTTGAATTCATGGCGATGCGCAGTTCCCGTCCTTTGAGTTCGCAGGGCACGTTTTCGAGCACGTTTCCGATCTCGGAATTGGACGTAATGCGGATGCTGCCCGGCTTGATGTCGAACACGACCAGACTGTTTTTATCCCCGCGAATGAGTATGCCCGCGCGTTCGAGACTCTCGGAAAGTTCTTCTTTTTTCACGGTCACTTCCGTTTCGGCCGTGGTGGGAGTGATGTCTTTATAATTGATGAATTCCCCCTGATAGAGCCGGGACATGACCGTGGTATTTTCGATTTTTACCATCATCATGCCGTTCTGCACGAACACGGTGAGATTCCCTTCGTCATCGATCATGCGGGAGATTTCGTTGAGGGTACGCGCGGGGCAGACAATGCGCAGGTTTCCGCTCGCGGAAAGGGTCTTTTCCTTCACGACCGCCATCCGGAACCCGTCGAGCGCGGTCACGGTGAGTTCCTCTCCCGCGACTTCAAAAAGGCATCCCTTGAGAATGGGACGGCTGTCATCCTGTGCGCAGCAGAACACCGTCCGCGCAATGATGTCTTTGAATACTTTCTTATCGATGGAGAAATGATTCTCTCCGATGTTCATATCGATACGGGGAAAATCGCTTGCGGGCAGGATCTGCAGGGACGTCTGGTTTCCGCCATAGGTAATTTCCAGCCCGCTCTCGCGGGTGCGGCAAGTGACGCTTGTCCCCACGAGTTTATTGATGAAATCGGTAAACGTCTTTCCGGGTACACAGACTTCTCCCTCTTCGAGAACGTCGGCTTTGATTTTCTTTTCGATGGACAATTCCCCGTCGCTGGCGAGCAGAGTCAGTTCATCGTTATACGCGCTGACTTTAATGCATTCCAGAATGGCGACCGTGGTGCGCGCCGCGCAAGCCTTGCTGACTTTCAAAAGCGCTTCGGATAAGTCCAGTCCTTCACAGACAAATTTCATATTTTTCTATCTCCTTCTCTCTCCGCACGGCGATTTCTTTGAAACAGCCGGTTTCGGATCGTTGATTTTTTCTTTGAAAATTATTTTATATGTATATATTTTTTACTTTATGATCCCAAATGTTCACGCTTTCGGATCTGTTTTTTACGCCAGACTGCCGAGCATATCCTTGAGCATTTTAAAATCATAATCGAGCGAACATACTTCTTCCGCGGCAGGGGGTTCAATTCCCTCTTCGGCAGCTTTCTCTTCGTTCTGCGCCTGCAGTTGTTTAGTTTTTTCTTCGATTCTGTCCCACTCATTGCGGGCAAACTGTACGATGTTCTCGTTATCGAAGGAAGAAGAGGACAAATAATACGCTCTGTTCAACGTACGCACCGATCCGCTGATAAAAGACATATTTTCCGTCGAAAAATTCACGTATAAATTTAAACCCAACGCCAAATTAAAATAATGATACCCGTAATTTACTATTTCTCCGGCACTGTTTTCATAAGCATTGATCGTGGTAACGCTCATATCTTCGTCGGAAACATATTCATATTCGACCGTTGCAATTCCTTTCCTTCCGGTACTGCTGTCATGCGTCTGCGTGAGATAGACCTTTCCGCTCTCCTCATCGGCGCCTGCATAGCGCGCGGTCAGAAGGACGGATTGTCGCGTCCACTGGGCGATAAAACTATTCAATTCCTGCTGAAAAATCCCTTCATAAAAATCGGTTTCCGAAACATCCAGCGTTATCTCTGACAAAAAGGCCTGATTTCCATATTTTTCCGTCAGATTCTGCAGAGCGGTAACGTAATTGAATATATCGCAAACATAAGTGGAAAAACCCGTTTTGGAATAGCCCGACTGTCCGTTTTGCTCTACAAACGTATACAATTCTTCGGGCGTAAAGGCATCGGCAGCCGATGTTTCCGATAATTCATCTCTCAACGGCGTTTTCATATCCTGTTGCGCCATTGTGTTTTTGACCGTATTCCCGTTGTCACCACTCTGCGTCAACGTGAACAGTCCGCCCGTACGCATACTTTTTTCATGAAATCCGTCACAAAGATTTTGTGCCTGTTCGATCTGTTTTTCCAATATATTTTTCGTCTGTCCCGCATCGTTTGTGTCATTTTTGCCGTCGGCACAGGCAGACAAAGCCGCCGCGGACACAAAACAAAGTACAACCGCACCCGCCGTCAATAATTTTTTCCATTTTTTAATTTTGCTCATTTTCTTTATCTCCCTTATTTTTATTTATTTTTTGATTTTATCAAGATTTGATTGACATGGCACTGCCTTCCTGCCGCTTTGCGGTTTTGTCACGGCGTTCGTCATGTTGTCTTTATCTTATTTTTTCATAAGAAGGAATAATAATAGTAATAATAGAGCGCGTGGATAAGTTGACAACTTTTTTTTCGTCGGTATAAAACAATCGGTTTTATGCGCGTATTTTCACGGAAAATCCCGTGAAAATCGGTGATTTTATACCGATTTGTATTATTTTTCCATGCGTAAAAAACGGTGGACAACCGCCCTTTTTTCTGTGGACGGCGTTGTGGACAAAAAGTGGAAAAGTTGATAAAATCCGGAAAAAAAAGGGTTGTATCAAACGATACTTAAGGTATTATTTGGTATAAAATCCGCAGTTATCCACAAAGTTGTCAACAATGTTTACACAATCTGCACACTGTGCACAATTTTCCGCAATGTAACCGGGCGTTCTTCGGCGCGCGGTTATTCCGGAAAAAAACTTATTATAATTATAGTCAAAAACGCGGAAAAAAGCAAGTGTTTCGCCCGTTACGGGCAAAATTTTAACAACTTTTCACGATTATCGGGCAGGGGGTTGAAATTTTTTGAAAAGTATGATATAATCAAAAGCGTATGAATATTTCCGAACGGACAGAAAACTATTTGAGGCAGATACGGGAAGAAAAAAAAGATTCTTTTGATGCTTTTTATACAATTCTTCTCGAATACAACAAAAAATATAACCTGACTTCCATCACCGAAGCGCGGGACGTACTTTATAAACACTTTCTGGACAGCGCGATGGGGGAAAGTCTCTTTCCTCTTTCCGCCCGCGTATTGGAAGTGGGATCAGGTGCGGGTTTTCCCTCTCTGGTATTGAAACTGTTGCGCCCCGATCTTCGTTTCACACTCACCGACAGCGTGGGAAAAAAATGCGAGTTTTTGCAGGCGGCCTGCTCTGCACTCTCCCTTTCGGAAATGCAGGTCATCCATGCCCGCGTCGAGGACCTTGCACGGACAAAAGAGCATCGGGAAAAATATGACGCGGTGTGCGCCCGCGCGGTCGCGCCGATGAACACGCTGGCGGAATATTGTCTGCCGTTCGTGCGCGTGGGGGGAAAATTCATCGCCTACAAAAGCGGGGACGAAGAGGAGATCAACGCGGGAAAACACGCGATTTCCCTGCTCGGCGGCAAGATTGTCGGACTGCACGCCTTTGAATTGCCCGAAGGATACGGCAAACGTATTTTGGCGGAGATCGAAAAGGTCAGACCCACGCCGCCGCAATATCCGCGGGGAAACGGAAAGGAGCGGAAAAACCCGCTTTGATCCTATAAAATTGCGTCAGACGTTTTTTCCGCGCGGCGGATGGCGTTGTCGCTTGTTCTCTTCTGTTTCCGTATAAGGAACAAACGGGAATTTTGTGCGGGGCATGTCCGCAAAAAGAAAGGAATACAGAGAAGAAAAGAAAAATAAACTATGGAAACGGAACAAATCGGACTTTTTGAAGAAAAAGACATTGCGTCCGCCTGTGCTTTGACGGGGCACCGCACACTTTCGTCGGATTTTTCCGATGAAAAACTGGAAGAAATCTTAAAAGATCTGATCGATCGCCGCGGCGTGAATACTTTCTATTGCGGCATGGCGGTCGGTTTTGACAGCGCCGCCTGTGAAATGTTGTTGTCTTTGCGGGACGAAGGCAGGCATGTCCGCATCGTCGCCTGTGTGCCCTGTCCCGAACAGGCTGCGCGTTTTTCTCCCGTGCAGAAGGCGCGCTATGAAAGACTGCTGGCTTCTTGTGATGAAAAAGTCATCGTCTCCCCCCGTTACGACGGGCAGTGCATGCAAAAAAGAAACCGTTATATGGTCGATCGCGCGGCATATCTCGTGGCGTATTGCAATAAAGACAAAGGCGGCGCGGCGAACACCGTGCGCTATGCGCAGAAGAAGGGCAGAACGGTCATTTTTCCTTTCGTTGCGCCTGAACGCGGCGAAAGCTGACAGAATATAAGAATATAAAAAACAGGAGTAAAACATTATGTTTGAATGGTTACATTCGCTGGATATTTTCAGCCAGGTCTATTTTTGGATCGCCCTTGTGGCGAGCATTTTTCTCATCGTTCAGATCGTGCTGATGCTCTTTTCTTTCGGCGGGGGCGGCGATGTCGGCGGCATTGACGTGGACGGCGACGGTATTCCGGACGGGACGTTTGACGTCGGCACGGGCATCAGCCTGTTCACCGTCAAGGGTCTGACGGCCTTTTTCACCCTCGGCGGCTGGGTGGGACTTTTGTGCAGTCTGAATTTTCCCGCCGAGTATACCTGGGTATCCGTCTTCCCCGCTTTTCTTTGCGGCGGGGCGGCGATGGTCGGCATTGCCTTTGCCATGAAGGCCATGTTCAAATTGCAGACGTCCGGAAATTTACAGAAAGAAAACGTCATCGGCAAGACGGCCACGGTCTATGTTTCCGTACAGCCCGCCCGCACGGGCAGGGGGAAAGTCACGCTCACCGCACAGGGGCAGTTTATGGAACTGGACGCCGTGACCGACGAAACGGAAAAACTTTGCGTGGATGAAAAAGTTGTCATCGAGGAATTTTCCGACGGTATTGCCGTCGTGAAGAGAATAAAAAATAAAACCGAAGGAGAGAACTGAAAATGTTGAACAATCTGCTTGCAATCACCGACGGGGTATTGATAGGCGTCATCGTCGCCGTCGTTCTGATCGTCGTCCTCATCGTGCTGACGCTGTTCACGCGCTATAAGATCTGTCCCCCCGACAAGATCATGGTGGTGCAGGGTGCCATGATCGGATATAATTCAGACGGCACGCCCCGCGGCGCCAAGTGTACCCACGGCGGCGCGCAATTCGTCTGGCCGTTTTTTCAGAAATATACATACATGGATCTGACGCCGCTCTCCATTTCCGTGGATCTCAAGAGCGCGCTCTCCAAACAGAACATCCGCATCGACGTTCCGTCCATCTTCACCGTCGGCATTTCCACCGAACCCGACATCATGCCCAATGCCGCCGAGAGGCTTTTGGGGCTGTCTTTGAACCAGGTTTCGGAACTCGCCAAGGACATCATCTTCGGTCAGCTCCGTCTGGTCATCGCGACCATGAACATCGAGGAAATCAACACCGACCGCGACAAGTTTCTGGATGCCATTTCCCGCAACGTCGAAGGCGAGCTCAAAAAGATAGGTCTGCGGCTCATCAACGTCAACGTGACCGATATTTCCGACGAATCGGGTTACATCATTGCTTTGGGTAAGGAAGCGGCCGCAAAAGCCATCAACGATGCGCGTATCTCCGTTGCGGAAGAGGACAAAAAGGGCAGCATCGGCCAGGCGAACGCCAAAATGGAAGAGCGTATCCGCGTGGCGGAAGCCGAAAGCGCGGCGGTTGCGGGTGAAAACAAGGCCAAGGCCGAGATTGCGCAGGCGCAGGCCGTTTTGCGCGAAAGGGAAGCGGAAGCATTGAAACTTGCCGTTACGGCGGAAAAAGTACAGGCGGCAAAGGCGCTGGAGGAATCCTATCAGGCCGAAAAAGACGCCGAAATTTCCCGTGCGGCGAAGGAACAGGCGACGCGCGAAGCGGACATCATCGTCGCCGCCGAGATCGAAAAGAGAAAGATGGAGATCGAAGCGGAGGCGGCCGCCGAGCAGATCCGCCGCAAGGCCAGGGGCGAAGCGGACGCATTGTATGCGAAAATGGACGCCGAAGCCCGCGGACAGAAGGAAATTCTCGCCAAGCAGGCGGAAGGTATGGATGAACTCGTCAAAGCGGCAGGCACCTCCGAAGAGGCCGTACAGCTCATCATCGCCAACAAGATCGAACAGCTCGTCGCCGAACAGGTCAAGGCCATCGAAAACATCAAGATCGACAAGGTCACCGTCTGGGATTCGGGCGCGGGCCAGGACGGCAAGACCGCCACGGCGGGGTTTTTGTCCGGGCTTTTGAAGAGCTTGCCCGCCCTCGACGACGTGTATAAAATGGCGGGACTGAAACTTCCCAAATTGGTTGCCCCGCAGGAAGTGTCCGCCGCAAACGGAACGGACGGGGCGGATACAACGGACGGAGCAAAAAAGAAATAAAGTTTTTTCCGTCGTTTTGTAAGGAATCAAATTGAATAAGAAATTTTCGGCAGAAAAAGCACGCCGCGAGGCGGTTTCTGCCGAAAATTTATACTGCGCGGAATCATACGTTTTTTGAATTCTGTAGAGGAGTAACATGGAGAAAATGGAAAGAATAGCCTTCACGGACGGAACCCGTATCTGTGTATTGGACGAAAACGGCCGACGGGAGAGGGAAAGCGGGTTCATTGTCAAATACAAAGAAAATTCGCGCCGCATGGCGGCGGGATCGGCATGGAAACATACGGGCAGAAACGCCGCTTTGCGCGGGGAATATGAATTTTCCTCTCCGGACGCGGAAGAGAACGCTCCCGCGTCCCTCAACGGCATTGCCTTTACGGACAAAAAAGACGTGGTGGCTTATTCCTTCACCGTGGGACAGAGTTCGGGTATATATTATAAAGATTTTTCCCGAGAAAAAGAGGATGAGTCGCACGTCGTGCACGACAACGAACGGGAATATTTCACCCTTTCCTTTGATCGAAAGAGCGGAGCCATGCTTGCGTCCTCCGCAGAAATCGGGGATGTCTGCCGCCGCATCGTGCGTTTCACGCCCGACGGTAACCGTCAGAGTCTGACGGACGGAGACAGTCGCGACGACAACCCGTTTTTTTCCGTTTCCGACGAAAAAATACTCTTTGACTCGGCAGGCGTCGGTCGCGACGAACACGGCGGATTCGGCGGTTATGCCCCCGCCGCGATCTATGCGCTTGACCTTCTCACTTTGGACATGGTGTGTCTGAAAGAGGATGAGAAATATTCTTACTCCAAGCCGAAAAGGGACAAAGACGGAAATCTGTATGCCGTCAAACGCCCCGCAAAGGAGAACAGAATCGGCAATCCCCTGTTGGAGATTTTGCTCATTCCCGTGCGCATCTTGGGCGCGATTGTCGGTTTTGTGCAGTTCTTCACCGTTGCTTTTTCAGGTAAATCACTTGTCGCGGGCAAAGAGGTCGGTCCAAATCCCACCAAGGGAAGGGAGCGGAAGGAGCGGGAAATCTTCATCGAAGGCAACCGCATCCGCGTGGACAGGGAATTGAAGCGTAACAAACGTTTCAAGGACAAGGATTACGGCTTTATGCCGCGCAGTTGGCAACTCGTGCGCATCGGGCAGGACGGCGCGGAAACGGTGCTCAAAAGCGGCGTGGCGGACTATGCCGTAGGACAAGAGGGAATCTATTGTACGGACGGGCGGCATATTTATCGTCTGAACGGATCGGAATGCAGGAAAATCGCCGATACTGAATTTTGTCTGCATCTCGATGTACAATGAGAATTCTATTGTGATATAAGTAAAAAAGGTTGCCGCCGAAAATTTTCGGCGGCAACCTTTTTTTGCATGGGATTTTCAAGGGATGTGGTCCCTTGAACGGGGATATCAAGGGGCGGTGCCCCTTGGGAATAAGTACTATTGTCGCGGGAACGCCGTTCCCGCCCCCATGGCAAAGGAACACAGTCCCTTTGCAATCCCGAATTCCGCACAAAGTGCGGTCATGGGCGCGGTATTTTGCCGCGCCCGACGCTGGATTTTCAAGGGATGTTGTCCCTTGAACGGGGGTCAAGGGGCGGCGCCCCTTGGGAATAAGTACTTTACCGCGAGAACTCTGTTCCCGCACCCTTGGCAAAGGGAGCATCTCCCTTTGCAATCCCGGATTACCCGCGCCGCGCATCCGCGGTGCAGACGCGGAGAGCGGCGGGAGGGGCCGTTTACGCCTGTTCCACGCGCACGCATTCGCCCGTATCGGCATCTTGAAAGAGGACGAAATAGCCGCCCTTTTCCTCGTCGAGCGGGTCACAGGGCAGAAAACACGCGCCTTCCAGCTCTTTGGGCGGCACGCGTTCCACGCCTGCCGGCAGGGCATAAGCGACATAGCGCACCTGCATATCGTTATAGACCAGCCCGACGAGACACCCGCCCGCATCGGCGACCCGCACCCATTCGCTTTCGGGTAAGGCGGCGCGTAAGGCGTCCGTGTGCTCGCCGCGCGCAAAGAGGTCTTCGATTTCGTCTTTGACTTTCAGGTAATATGTCTGTCCGTCTGTAAATTTAAACGGATGGCGAACGTCTTGAGCCTTGTCATTTGCCGAAGGCGTATTCCCGTCCGTTTCCGCCGTTTTGCCCGCACCGTCAGAGCTTTCATTTTCATGATTTTCGGCAACGTTTCCCGTTCCACCGTCCGTTTCCTCCTCGTAATAATTTTCCATGCTCACCGCCTCGTCGTCATATTTTTGATTATGTTTTATGTTTTCCTCCGACGGCTGTATTGAAGAATTCCGCGGAAGTTTCACGGGGAACCCTTCTCCTTCGCCCCGCACGAAAACGATTTCTTTTTCGGGCATGGGCGGGGGATCGGGGGCCTTTCCTTTCTCCGTATTTTTATGTAGGGCGGGGGAATTGACGAGTCCTTCGGAGAGAAGTCGCAGGTTATAGGCACCGCTGCCGTATTGCCCCGCCGCAACGCAGTCGATGCCGCCGCGCAGGAAACAGACCAACGCGCAAAAACCTTTTTCGGGGTCGAAAGGACTGGCTTCGGTGCGGTAATCGGTCTTATCGGGCAGGAGGGGAAAGATGAGCCGTTCTCCCTGTCTGTCGCAGAGCACGCAGACATATTTTCCTTCGGCGAGCGGCGCGAAATTGATGAGGGAGAGTTGCGCGGCGGAAAGTTTTCCGTACCGTTCGACGCGCACGACGCCGCTGACGGGGTTTCCGTCGGCGGAGAACCCCGCTTTAAGCTGTTTGAGAATACACATTCGTTTGATGAGTCCGGTCATGGTAAAAGAACCTCGTCGCTGTGAAATTTTTTTATTACAGTATACACTGTTGTCCGCGTGCGGAATTTTTGTTTTTTTCTTCCCGTTTGTCGAGTATTGTCGCAAATTTCGCCCGCGCCGCTGTCACGCGGCGCGGAACAGGGGATTGCAAAGGGAGATGCTCCCTTTGCCAAGGGTGCGGGAACGGCGTTCCCGCGGTAAGGGGATACTCATTCTCCAAAGGGCGCCGCCCCTTGACCCCGTTCAAGGGACAACGTCCCTTGAAAATCCCATGACGGACACACCGTGCCGCGCCGCGGTGCGCGGCGCGGAATAGGGGATTGCAAAGGGGGATACTCCCTTTGCCATGGGTGCGGGAACGGCGTTCCCGCGGTAAGGGATACTCATTCTCCAAGGGGCGCCGCCCCTTGACCCCGTTCAAGGGACAATGTCCCTTGAAAATTCCGTGTCGGAGACATAAAAAACAAAGGGTAATTTTTTTCTTTATACCGCCGTTCAAACGTTTTACATTTCAAAAATTTTGTGCTATACTTATCATGCGGGACTAAAGGCAAAATGCAATAAAATGCAGTAAAAAACAGGCAAAAATATGCCCGCAAACGCGTTTCAATTCTACAATTTATGACGGAATTTTTCGCGAAATACAGGAGTAAAATCCCGCGACGACGTCATAAAAAATCAGAAAAAAGAAAAAAATAATAAAAGTTTTTCATAAAGGAGACTAAAGAATTATGACCGCATTGACCAACAACAAAAAGGTACTTCAATTCGTTGAAGAGAGCGCGGCGATCGCAACGCCCGATCAGATCGTCTGGATCGACGGCAGCGAGGAACAGAGAGCGGCGCTCAAAGAAGAGGCCGTTCGCACCGGCGAGCTCATCCGTCTCAATCAGGAAAAGCTGCCCGATTGCTATCTGCACCGCACCAAGCCCAACGACGTTGCCCGCGTGGAGGACAGAACTTTCATCTGCTGCCGCAACGAAGAGGATGCCATGCCTCATTCCATCGTCAAGTGGATGGATCCCAAAAAGGCGTATGACCTCGCTTACGGCATCGCCAAGGGCAAGATGAAGGGCAAGACCATGTATGTCATTCCCTATTCCATGGGCGTGGTCGGTTCTCCTTTCTCGAAGATCGGCGTCGAAGTCACCGACTCCATCTACGTCGTTCTGAACATGATGATCATGACCCGCGTGGGCAAAATGTGCCTGGATCAGCTGGGTGAAGACGGGGATTTCATCAAGGGCTTCCACTGCTCTTGCGACATCGATCCCGAAAAGAGATACATCATGCACTTCCCCGAGGATAACACGATCATTTCCGTGAACTCTGCATACGGCGGCAACGTGCTCTTGGGTAAGAAGTGCTTCGCTCTGCGTATCGCTACCTATTTGGGTAAGAAAGAAGGCTGGATGGCCGAGCATATGCTCATTCTGGGCTGCAAGCGTCCGCAGGACAAGGAAACCAAGTACATCGCGGCGGCGTTCCCGTCCGCTTGCGGCAAGACCAACCTCGCCATGCTCATTCCCCCCGAAGAATACAGAAAGAAGGGTTATGAAATCACCTGTGTGGGTGATGACATTGCCTGGATCCGTATCGGCGAAGACGGAAGAATGTGGGCGGCGAACCCCGAAAACGGATTTTTCGGCGTAGCGCCCGGCACGAACGAGCACTCCAATTTCAACGCGCTCGCCTCGACCAAGAAAGGCACCATCTTCACCAACGTGGCGCATAACCCTGCCGATAACACCGTTTGGTGGGAGAAACTCACCAAGGAAGCGCCCGAATTTATGTATGACTGGACGGGCGAACCCTGGACGCCTGCGATGAACAAGGACGGCAAACACCCGGCGGCGAACCCCAACTCCCGTTTCACGGCGCCCGCGGAGAATTGCCCCTGCATCTCGCCCGAATTCAACTCCAAGACGGGCGTGCCCCTGTCCGCAATCGTGTTCGGCGGCCGCCGTGCAACCACGACGCCGCTCGTGTATCAGTCCAGAGACTGGAACCACGGCGTATTCGTCGGCTCCATCATGTCCTCCGAAACGACCGCTGCCGCGACGGGTGCCGTCGGCGTGCTCCGTCACGATCCCATGGCTATGAAGCCGTTCATGGGCTACTCGGTTGCCGATTACTTCCGGCACTGGATCGATATGGGCAAGAAGGTCGGCGACAAGGCGCCCAAGATCTTCAACGTCAACTGGTTCCGTCAGGACGAGAACGGCGACTTCATGTGGCCGGGCTTCGGTGAAAATATGCGCGTCATCGACTGGATCCTCGACCGTTGCGAAGGCAAAGTCGACGCACGGGAAACGGCGATCGGTTACCTGCCCTATGCCAAAGACATCAACATCAACGGCACGGACGTCTCCGCGGAAACGCTCGACAAGTTGCTGTATGTCGATAAAGCGCGCTGGGCGGCGGAAGCGGACGAAATCGAGAAGTATTACGACGACAACTTCGGTGACAAGCTTCCCAAGGAGATCCGCGACAATCTCGCGACCCTGAAAGCCAACTGCGCCAAGTAATATCCGACCATTCACTATAATCATCTCGTTTGGTCTTCCGTCCTGTTTGTACGGGCAGGGCGGAAGACTTTTTTTATTGCCGCGCAAAACGGAAGTTTTAAGGGACGGCACCCCTACAAATATCGAGCTTCACAAGCAAGCCGACAGGCTTGCGCAACGTGGGTGTCGAGAGGGCGAATGCCCTTCGCGAGGTCAAGGAGCAGCGCTCCTTGCGGGGTTCAGGAGCGGCGCCCCTTTCTTTCCGAACTCTTTTCTCTCCGAACTCTGCAAGCAAGCCGACAGGCTTGCGCTTTTATCGCCTTCGGCGATAGCGCGGAGCGGTTGCTCCGCTTTTAGAAGGTTAATTATCCGCAAAGGGCTTTTCTCGGGCGAATGGAATTTCGCCCTCGGTCAGCAAATCGCCTTGCGTATGCGATTTGCCTTGCGCTGTCGAAAACGATTATCAATCGTTTTCGAGTAGCGCACCCTTGAAAAGCCCATGTTATCGCCCTCGACGACGGGCGAGCCGCCCGCCTTTGCCCGATGATTGGACGATTTGCAATGTACCCCCGTATACATAAGGAATTTATCAAACAAATTCTTTTCGGACTAAACAAAAAAACAAGACACTTTATGCGATACGGCACAAAAACAGACCATAGTTTAATTTTGTCCATTGCAAATATATTATAAAAGATGTATCATGTAATACGGTATAAGGTATATCCTTGTACCATATTTCTTTATGAAAGAGGAGGTTTTAGTATGGTAGGCAGTGAGAGGGGGCGGGGTAACCCCCGCACGGCGTTCGAGCCGGCAGAGCTGGAATTTGTCCGCTTCGCCGCACAGGACGTCATCACGACGAGCAACGGAACGGGCATCAACGGCAGCGAAGATTTCTTCAATTTGGACGGCACGATAAACGGAGGTGAACAGGAATGAGTAAAGTATTCACCAAGCGCACCCTTCTGATGGGGGCCTGCGCATTGTTCTTCTTTGTGTCGGCGGCGCTGGCGGTCGTGTTCGCGCAGAGCTCCCTCACGGCGCGCGCGGAAGGGGAATGGGACGTGTCCCTCTCCCTGCGGAACGATTTGGTGTTGCAGGTAACCCCCGACGGCGACGTCGAAGAAATGACGGCGTACGTCCTGGACGAGGACGGAACGACCCACCTCAACGAGGCGACCCTGACGAAAAATGAGCAAGGAGCATTCGAATATCACGGCATCACGCCGCAGCTCATGAGCAACACGGTCCATCTTACGGCGGGCGACGTGACCAAGACTTTCACCGTCGTCGATTATTGCAACACCTTTTTGGACGGCAACAAGAGCGATTTCGGCCTGACGTCCGCGCAGATGGGCGCGCTCAAAACGCTCGCCGTGGACATTCTCAAATACGGCGAAGCGGCACAGAAGTTTGACAATTATAACACAGAGAACCTTGCCACCGCCAGCCTGACGGAAGACGAGCTGGCATTGGGCGGTGCGTATGACCTTCCCGAATCGGTCAAGAGTTCGACGGCGGCGGACGCGAGCGGCATCTATATCCGCGGCGCGGGCGTTCGTTTCGATAACAATGCGGGGCTCTATTTCACCGTCGTTGCGCCGAACGGCACGGACGGTATGTCGGTAAAAATGACAATCGGCGAGCAGGAAGAGACATTGACAACCTTCTTCTCCACGGATGAAGAAAACGTTTATACCGTTTTGTATGAAGGGGTATACGTTGCGCAGTACGACAATGCCGTTACCGCGCAGATCTATGCGAACGGGGAAGCCGTCGGCAACAAAGTTACATACAGCGTGAACTCCTATGTCGCGGAAATGGCGGACGACGGAACGATGGGCGCGCTGGTCAAGAGCCTCTATGCGTTCAATCAGTCCGCGCTGGCATACGAGAATGCCAAGGAGAACGACGCTAACGTCACCGGATATGATTTAACGAAAGACGAAGAAACGGGGGATGTATACCTGGAAATTTATGGTACGCAGACAGGCTACGCAGCCGAGGACTTCTCCGCAACATATGACGTGAGCATGCGTCCTGCCGGGGGATATGAGACTGTTGTGTCTGATGTGGTTCCGGCCGATGCCGTGGTGACCTTTGACGGCAACGCTTTCACCTATAAGATCAACCTGACGGCAGAAACCGCGGCCGAAGGTTTTGTCGGTCAAACGGCAGACAGGAACATTTTCTTCCATCTCACGGTCGGCGGATATGCTTGGGACGGCAGCAACGGCGACATTCCGCACAATGTCGGCACAACGGGCAAAACGCTTGACGACGGAGTATATGCCTCGTACGAGCTTGCCACCGAAACGGACAATGGCAACACTTGGGTGTCGTTGATCATCCGCGCGTATAACATTACGCCGTCGGAGATCACTGTCGATACGGCTTCCAACACTCTGACGACGGACAAAAGCGGCAATGCTGTTCTCGTCATTAAGGGCACCTATCGCGGATACAGCGAAGCGGAAGCCGCCGCGGCGGTAGATAATTTGTACCTCGACATGCAGATCCTTGACAACTGGACGAAGTATGTGGAAGAGGGAGAAACGCCTAACAGCTCCGATCCGTACCAGCAAACGCTTGTTACCACAGTGACGGCGCAGAATGGCGAATGGACAATGGACATCGATTTGTCCTGCCTGCCCGCAGGCGTTGCCTTCCTGCATTTCAGCGCGAATGGCGAAGGCAATAACTATTCTGGAAGTATTGCCGAAGGGGCGACCACTGTCGTTGGTGGCTTGTCGGATAGCGGAACGCAAAGCGTATATGAATTGAGCGTGTTGAGCGGCTATCCTGAGGACAATAATTGGCGCAACGGGCTGGTGGCCGTGACGGTGACAAGACCTGAATCGTACTTCGCCGCAACGGGCGCAACCTTGCAGGCAAGCGAAGACGAAACAAAAGTCCTGTTTGTCATAAACGGTACTTGGGATAACACGGAGTTGTCTCTTGAAGTTGCCCAGCAGGTGACGTTGAATTTCGATATACAGGAAAACGAGTATATTGCGCATAACCAGCCGAGCGATGTCGGAAACTGGAACTTTACGGATGAGTGGACGTATTTCTATTACAACGAACAGGTAGTCGTCAGCGAAGATGGCACGTTTACGGTAACGTATGATATTACCGATGCGAATGTACATTGGTATCAGACGCATTTTAACGGGGGAGACCTGAAACTCGAAAATGTTTCCGGCGGACCTGTTACGGTCAACGGCAAGACGTTTACGATTTCTTCCAATTTTGGTTTGACGGGTGCATATGATTTCTATGGTTGTGTCGGCGTTACTGTTAGCGACGCGGCATAACCGAGGCATAACGGTAAAATAAGGACGCGGGGAATCGATCGTCCGGGAACGTAGAGAGGGGCGGACTTTTGCAAAAAAGTCCGCCCCTCTTTTTTGCCCCGCCCGAGCGAATGTGGCAAAGGGCAAAAAAGTCCCCCGTTCCTTCGGCGGGGAACGGGGATAAGGCGCGGGGCATGCCCGCAGGGTTTCACAAAAAGGGAAAAAACAAACTTACGCTTTGCAGGGCGGGTCTTTCGGCTCGTCGGCGTGGGCATGGCGCATGCGGACGGGGGCGAGAGCGGAAACACCCCGCTGCAAGACCTTTGCAAGAGCAACGTAGAGAATGCTGCCCAAGACCCAGATGATGACCCCCTGGGAGAGGAAGAGATAGCCGACGTTCAGCCAATAGCCGATCTGCTGTTCGCCGTAAGCCAGCCACCAGATGAGGGGCAGGAAGAAGGCGTTGAGCGCGACGGGGAACAGTCCGCCGAGCGCAAGTTTCAGGGGCACGTTCTTCACCAGCCTGCCGACGATATAGGTCAGAATCGCGGCGACGAGGGAAGTGAGCGAGCCGAGCGCAATGTCCCACAGGGCGCAGCCCGAAATAAGGTTCGCAATGATGCAGCCGATGAACAGCGCGGGTACCGCCTCTATGTAAAAGAGGGGCAGGATGGTCAGCATTTCGGAGATGCGGAACTGGATAGCGCCGCTTGCAACGGGAATGCAGGCGAAGGTGAGCGCGACGTACAGCGCCGCCATCACGCCCGCGCGGGCAAGCATGAGAGTCGTCCATTTTTTCATATGATATTGTACCTCGGTTTTTTTATTCGGAAGTGTTTGCCGAAAACCTTCCGTGCGGGAGACATTGTACCATGCTTTTCCGCCGCTCGTCAAGTATTTTTAACCGATCGGTTGCACAAAAATCGCCGCGAGCCGTTCGGCTTGCGGTTTACGGGATTTTCAAGGGACATTGTCCCTTGAACGGGGATTTCAAGGGGCGGCGCCCCTTGGGATAAGTACTCTTACGCGGGAACGTCGTTCCCGCCCCATGGCAAAGGGAGCATCTCCCTTTGCAAACCCATGTTCCACGCCGCGGGCGCGGTGTGCCCGATATGGGATTTTCAAGGGACATGGTCCCTTGACCAGGATACAAGGGGCGGCGCCCCTTGGGAATAAGTATCTTTCACGCGGGAACGTCGTTCCCGCACCTATGGCAAAGGGAGCATCTCCCTTTGCGAACCCGTGTTCGGCGCCGCGTGCGGTGCGCCGTGCGTCAGCGCAAGTCGTTTTGCGGTCGGAAGGCGATGAGCCAGAACGCCAGCCAAGCGGCACATACGCCTTGCAGTCCCTGTGCCACGCGAAACAAGGTTTCGTTTTGAAAGCACAAAAACCAAAGAAGATTGAAGGAAAACAGGGCGTTTACAGCCGCGCAAATTCCGAACGCGACGAGCAGAGCTCCGCAGATAATGCAACTCACTTTCATACCATTACTATGCGCCATGCCGATGTTTTTCATGCGCCGCGGTGCGCCCGACGCGGGATTTTCAAGGGGCATTGTCCCTTGAACGGGGATACAAGGGGCGGCGCCCCTTGGGATAAGTACTCTTACGCGGGAACGTCGTTCCCGCCCCATGGCAAAGGGAATATTTTCCTTTGCGAACCCGTGTTCGGTGCCGCGTGCGCGGCGCGCGTGCGACACACCCATCACGGGATTTTCAAGGGGCATT
>CALWCO010000030.1 GCA_944376455.1 uncultured Clostridia bacterium | reverse complement strand
GATGCGCTCGGACATCGGCATCGCGATGGGCGGCATCGGCAGCGACGCGGCGATCGAGGCGGCGGACATCGTTTTGATGCGCGATGATTTGCGGGGCATATCTCTTGCAAAACGCATAGCCGAAAAGACGATGTCGATCGTCTTGGAAAACATCGTTTTCTCCATTGCCGTCAAGATCGTCATCCTCCTGCTTTCGGCGTTCGGCCTGCTCGGGGATTACGGTATGTGGGTTGCCGTGTTCGGCGACGTGGGCGTGGCGGTCCTTGCCATTCTCAACGCCATGCGCGTCAATACGAATTACGGTGAGCCAATGCCCGGAGGGGGAAAGGCTTCCGCGCGCTCATCCGTTGTCTGAAAAATCAAGGGCGCGTTTTGCCGTTTGAACGGCAAAACGCGCCCTTTTTGGCGCTTTAGCATGAATAAACCCCCAGTTATACTGGGGGAGGCAAAAGAACTTCAGTAAATAAAAACCTCTGTGTTATAATAGTGAAGGTTTGGCGACCGCATCACTAAGAATAACAGGAGGTTTTTATCAAATGAAGAAAGAAATTAAACATACAGCACATTCGACATACAGATGTGAATATCATATAGTCTTTGCCCCCAAATACAGGCGAAAAGAAATATATGGACAACTGAAAAAAGATATAGGAGAGATTATACGGAAACTCTGCAACGAGAAGAAAGTGGAAATAATCGAGGCAGAGGCGTGTCCGGATCATATCCGTATGCTGGTAAGTGTGCCGCCGTATATAAGTATAGCACAGTTCATGGGATTTCTCAAGGGAAAAAGCACGTTGATGATATTCGACAGGCATGCGAACTTAAAATACAAGTACGGGAGCAGAAATTTTTGGTGCCGCGGGTACTATGTCGATACGGTAGGGCGAAATGAACGGGTAATCCAAGAGTACATCAAAAAGCAATTGGAGGAAGACCGTATGCATGACCAAATCAGCATGAGTGAGTACATAGACCCGTTTACGGGTATCAAGAATAAATAAGGCAAAAAAGACAGCCGCGACATAGCGGCTGCCAGAGAATAGTGATGCGTTGCCAAATTTCGGTACCCGTTGACGGGTGCGCCGGCATTAAACCCTTTTAGGGTCTGTGCAAACCACCAGTTTACTGGTGGTTTTGACTTTCCGGATGTTGTGCCTTCGGGCGCCGATGAACGCCCGTTCCCCTCATGTTTTCAGCGCGAGGATAGAACGGAACGTTTGCGGCGAAGGCCGGCCTTACAGTTTGCGGATGCGGCTGCGGCACCAGCTTCGTTTGCCGCAATGCGGGCATTTGAGGTATCTGCGCAGGAAGGTGTGCGGGCCGAGGATATAGGCCGAGAGCGAGGGGACAAATTTTTCGCCGCACTTGTCGCAGGTGAAAATTTCCGTATTGACCGCCACGACGAGGACGAGGGCGATGTTGCAGAAGATGAGCACGAATGCGGCGGAAATCAGCACGATGCGTGCCCAGGAAGGCATTTCGACGAAAGATGCCGTCAATACGATCGCCATACTCAAAAGGATGGAGAGTATACAGGAAACGGCGGCGATCACGGTCTTTGTGATCGGTTTGGTCCTGTCGGAGGCGAGGGATACGATGTTCTCTTCGGCTTTTTCGATATAGTGCTTTTCATCGAGTTTTTCGCCCGAAAGCAGTTCGTTGACGGTAATGTTGAGTTTTTTGCAGAGCGGCAGCATGAGGCTGACTTCGGGCATACCGTTTCCGGTCTCCCACTTGGAGATCGTTTTTTCGGAGATGTTCAGTGCTTCCGCCAGCTCTCTTTGCGTGAATCCTGTCTGCTTTCTTTGTTCCTTGATGAACCGACCTGTCTTTGTTTGATCCATAGATACGAAACCTCCTTTTGATCATCAGTTTACAGGAATTTGCCGAAAAAAACAACCCACGCTCCGTAGATTTACAAAAAAAATTTTGTTTTTCATCCGGCGCTTGCGGGTGCGACAAGTCTTTTTCTTTTTTTTCTGCCGATTACGGGGAAAGACGTAAGGCAAAAAGGAAAGGGTCACCGCAGAGGAAAGGGAAGAAAAAGAGGAAAAGAGGGGGGCGGGACGGAAGAGGCATATGCGAAAAATGAAAAAAGTCCGGCTGTGCCGGGCTTTTTCAATGCGATGACGTTTTTCTTTCGTTACAGGACGATAAATAAAGCAGAGGGGAGAAAAAATCTGCCGCCTGGATTACTTGTTGAGCTCGTCTTTGAACGTTTTGCTGGCTTTGAAAGCAGGAACTTTGCTCGCGGGAATGCTGATTTTTTCTTTGGTCAGCGGGTTGATGCCTTCTTTGGCTTCGCGGTCCTTGACTTCAAAAGTACCGAACCCGATGAACTGGACTTTATCCCCGTTAGCCATCGCTTCCTTGACGGTCGCAACGAACGCATCGAGGAATTTGTCGGCATCGGCCTTCTTCAGACCTGCGGTTTCCGCAACTCTCGCGATAAACTCGTTCTTGTTCATGTTGTCCCCCTCCTGTAGTTATTTCCGATTTTTTCGGCTTATTACATACACTATACCATGAAAAACAAAATAATACAAGCGTTTTGACACAAAAAGATGAGATATTTCTTCAAAACGTGAAAATTTTTTCAAAAGTGGCGGCAAAAGGGCTGTTTTTTCGGGCATGTAGGGGGTGAATTTGATTTTTCTTCCCTCGTTTTTATTTCTTGGAAACGTTGAAGAAAAATTCCACGACGTCGCCGTCTTTCATGACGTATTCCTTTCCTTCCGAGCGTACTTTTCCCTTTTCCTTTGCGGCGGCGAGGGAACCGAGTTCGACGAGGGTGCGCCAGTCCACGACGTCGGCGCGAATGAATCCTTTTTCAAAATCGGAGTGGATCTTTCCCGCGGCTTGGGGGGCCTTGGAGCCTTTCACGATCGTCCAGGCGCGCGTTTCCTTTTCTCCCGCCGTCAGAAAGCTGATGAGACCCAGCAGGGTATAAGATTTTTTGATCAGGCGGTCAAGTCCGCTCTCTTTCAGTCCGAACTCTTCCAGAAACATCTGTGCCTCGTCCGGCTCCATGCCGGACAGTTCTTCTTCCGTGCGGGCGCAGATGACGAGCACTTCGTTGCCTTCCCGTGCGGCAAACTCTTTGACCTTGACGACGAAGGGAATATCGTCCTCGTTCTTGCCCATGTCCTCTTCGGCGATATTCGCGGCGTACAACACGGGCTTGACCGTCAGAAGGAAGAGGTTATACAGGAATTTTTCCTGTGTTTTGTCCTGCAGAGGGAAAGTGCGCGCGGGCTGTTCCTGCTCGAGATGGGCATACAGAGCTTGCAAAAAGGCGAATTCGGCGGCTGCTTCCTTATCCGCGCCGCCGCGGGCGGCGTTTTTGATGCGGTCCATGCGTTTCTGCACGGCGTCCATATCGGCGAGAATGAGCTCCAGATTGATGGTCGTGATGTCCCCGATGGGGTCGATCTTGTCCACGGGCGTATTGGCCTCGACTTCGTGGACGATGTTCGCGTCCTCGAAACAGCGCACGACGTGCACGATGGCGTCCACTTCGCGGATATGGGAAAGGAATTTATTTCCCAATCCCTCCCCGCGGGAGGCGCCTTTCACCAATCCCGCGATGTCGACGAATTCGATGACGGCGGGTGTGATTTTTTTGCTGTCGTACAGCGCGGCGAGTTTGTCCAGCCGTTCGTCGGGCACCGTTACCATTCCCACGTTGGGTTCGATGGTGCAGAACGGATAATTGGCGGCGGCGGCGCCGGCGTGCGTGATGGCGTTGAACAAGGTGGACTTGCCCACGTTGGGCAGTCCGACGACTCCTAATTTCATGGCGGTTCCTCTTACAATCAAATGATATATGAAATAAATTCCGTACTATTATAATATAAAAGGCGTTCAAAGTCAAACGGAAAGCGCGTAAAGGGTTGCGTAATTCCAAAAAATATGCTACAATGAAGGGCATAAACAGAATTTTTTTACGGTGGTAAGAGAACTATGGATTATAAGAAATACATCGCCGAACGCCTGCACGCGGAAGGCGTTTCGGCGGAAGAGCTTGCGGCACTCATCGTTTGCCCGCCCGATCCCGCAATGGGGGACTATGCCCTGCCCTGCTTCAAATTGGCAAAGACCTTGCGTAAGAGCCCCGTGGCGATCGCCGAATCCCTGTGCGCCGACTTCACGGCGGACGAAGTCATCGGCAAGGCCGAGGCGGTCAACGGCTATCTCAACTTTACCGTCAACCGCACGGGCATGGTGGGGGATATTTTGAAAAAAGTGCTCTCGGAAGGCGCGCGTTACGGCGCGTCTGACATGGGCGGCGGCAGGGTGGTTTGCATCGATTATTCCTCCGTCAACATTGCCAAACGTTTTCACATCGGCCACCTCTCCACGACCGTTCTCGGCGCCGCCATTTACAGGATCATGAACTTCCTGGGTTATAAGGCCGTCGGCATCAATCATCTCGGCGATTACGGCACGCAATTCGGAAAACTGATTTCGGCATATAAACTCTGGGGCGACAGGGAAGAGGTCGAAAAACAGGGCGTTTCCGCCCTCAACGAGCTGTACGTGCGCTGGCACAAAGAGGCCGAAACGCATCCCGAAATGGAGGACGAGGCCCGCGCCTATTTCAAAAAGATCGAGGAAAAAGACCCCGAATGTCTGGCGCTTTTCGACTGGTTCAAGGAACTGACCCTGAAAGACGTCGCAAGAATTTACGAACTTCTGGACGTGCGTTTCGATTCCTATGCGGGGGAGAGCTTTTATTCGGATAAAATGGCGCCCGTCGTGGAAGAATTGCGCGAAAAGGGCCTTTTGAAAGAAAGTCAGGGCGCGCAGATCGTCGATCTCGAAGCATATGACATGCCGCCGTGCATCATTTTAAAAAAGGACGGCTCCTCTCTGTACGCCACCCGCGATATGGCGGCGGCCATCTATCGCAAGAATACTTACGATTTCTATAAATGTCTATATGTGGTCGCCTACCAGCAGAACCTGCATTTCAAGCAGTTTTTCAAGGTGCTCGAATTGATGGGCAAGCCCTGGGCGAAAGACCTCGTGCACGTCGCTTACGGGATGGTATCGCTGGAAGAGGGCGCAATGTCCACCCGCAAGGGCAACGTGGTGTTTTTGGAGGACGTCATCGATAAGTGCATCGAAAAGGCTTATGCCATCGTCAGCGAAAAGAACCCCGACCTCGAAAACAAAGAGGAAGTGGCAAAGAAAGTCGGCGTCGGCGCGGTCATTTTCGGTGCACTGTATAACAGCAAGATCAAGGACATCGTATTTTCTTACGACAAAGTCCTCAACTTTGAAGGCGAAACGTCGGTATATGTGCAGTACACCTGCGCCCGCGCCAATTCCGTATTGCAAAAAGCGGGAGACGCGGCGGGGTATGCCGTACCCGCTTCGCTCACCGCGGAGGAGTTTGATCTTGCGCGCGCGCTGGACGCCTTCCCCGAAACGGTGCTTTCCGCCGCGGAAAAATACGAACCCTGCCTCATCTCCCGCCTGTGCGTGGACATAGCGCAAAAGTTCAATAAGTTTTATTTCAACTGCAAGATCCTCACCGCCGAAAGGGAAGAGCTCAAAAATTTCCGCCTCGCGCTGACCAAGGCCACCTTGCAGACGCTGACCAACGCCCTGTCCCTGCTCGGCATCGGCGTGCCCGAAAAGATGTAAAAGGTATTTTTCCTTATTGTCCGGATTTCCCGCGGCGGATGCGGCAATTTCTGCCGCATCCGCCGCGTCTGCCGTACTCATTGCGTTCACCGCGTTTTGCCGTACTCATCGCGCCCGCCGCGTTTTTCCGCACGGCTGTCCGACGGCGCAACGGAAAATTTTTCCAAAAAAGTTTCAATTTGATCGGTTTTTCTTATTGACATTGAATATCATTTATGATATAATACAGACAACAAACCAAAAGAAAGGAGTACAAAAAGAAATGAAAAGATGTGCAGTTTGCGGCGAAATCGTAGCCGATGACGTAGAAGTTTGCCCTGTTTGCAAGGCGAAGAAATTCATTCCCATCGAGGAGAGCAAGGGCGCACCCCAGTTTGCGTGCGAGCACCATGTCGGGGACGGCGTTGTGGAAGATGCCGAAGTGATGCAGGGGCTGAAAGATAATTTTATGGGCGAATGCACGGAAGTGGGCATGTATCTCGCCATGGCGCGCGTCGCCGAACGCGAGGGCTATCCCGAAGTGGCCGAAGCCTACAAGAGATATGCTTATGAAGAGGCCGATCACGCTTCCAAGTTTGCCGAACTTCTCGGCGAAGTGGTGAGCGATTCCACGAAGAAGAACCTTGAAATGCGCGTTGCGGCGGAAACGGGCGCTTGCGCGGGCAAGTTTGAGCTTGCAAAGCGTGCGAAACAGCTCGGTTATGACGCCATTCACGACACCGTGCACGAAATGGCGAAGGACGAAGCCCGTCACGGCGCAGGTTTTGCCGGCCTCTTGAAGAGATATTTCTCCAAGTAATCGGAAAACAAACAGAAAATAAAGAGAAAGCGGGGAATGTTTTCCCCGCTTTTTTCGTATGGCGGACGTTCCGACCGACCGTTTTTTTTACGGCGCAAGGCGTGTTTGTTGCGGGCATGGGTGGGGAGAATTTTTCAAAAATAGCCAAAAAGTATATTTTGCTTTGGAAAAAGAAAAATCGGTAAAACGACAAAAAACGGCAGAAAACGGCATAAAAGACGCGGATGCGGCGCATACTGAACGGAGAAATGCCGCAAACGGGGACCTGTCCGGTAAAACACGGAAGGCCTGTGGGAGGAAAAGTATGCGTTGGGAGAAAAATTTCTTGCTTTGGGTGCAGAAAAATCTTCGTTCGCCCGCAATGACTTCCTTTTTTCAGTTTGTCTCCCGCTCGGTGGATTGGGGGGCGGTCTGGATTTTTAGTTCTCTGGGCATGATGATTGCCGAGCGGACGCGGCGGGGCGGCTTCGCCTGCATGGTGACGCTCGTTGCGGATTTCATCCTGGTCAACGTCATACTGAAATATGCCGTGCGGCGGTTGCGTCCCTTTCAGACGATGAAAAAACTTTCGCCGCTCGTTCCGCCGCCCGACGATTTTTCCTTTCCCTCCGGGCACACCGCGGCATCGTTCGCGTCGGCGGCGGCCGTGCGGTTTGCCGGCTATCCGAATGTGTCGCTCTTTCTGTTTGCTTTTGCCGCGCTCGTCGGATTTTCCCGCGTCTATCTGGGCGTGCATTACCTGACGGACGTCATCGGCGGGGCCGTCATCGGCGTACTCACGGCCTATGGCGTACACCTTGTCCTGGGTGCTTGCTTGATTTGAGCGGCCGGGGGCGGAAAGACGCTGTGAGACGGGAAAGAGCGTTTTCTTGTCCGAGGAACAAACAGTCAGATCGGCGCGGGATTTTGAAAAAATCCCGCGCCGATCTTGCGTTTCAATGAATTTTTACTTGCGATAACAGTCGCAAGCCCTTCCGTCAGGCAGGAATCCTGTATCCGAGCATTTTTTGCAGAAATATTTGGGAATAAGATCGTTTTCGGTGATACCCATGCCCGCAAGAACGGCCGTTTTCCGTTCTTTTAGGTTTTTAACGATCGTCAGCAGTTCGGCAAGGTCGCTTTGCCCGAACGCTTCGGCTTTCGCGGCGTTTCTTTCTGCCGTTGACAGCTCCGCTGCGATGCGTTTATATTGCGGGTCGGCAAGTGCGCGGCGTTCGAACCGATCGGCGGCAGCCTGTGCTTTTGCGCGGCGCTCTGCGTAAAAACGTTCTCGTTCGGCCCGCTCGTCCGCCGCCAACGCGGCGGCATTCCGCTGTTCCGCCGCACCCGATGCGGCGGACTGTTTTTCGGGAATGTCGGCGGGGGAGAAAATGCCGTCCCGCTTCCACGCGGAGAGGATTTTATTGATGTAGGAGAGAGGATGTGCCGTATTGGCCGAACGGGCGGCGGCTTCGAGAATCATGTCGTCCTCGAAATTCCATTTTTTCCAGACCGAGAGCATGTTGAGGTTGGCTTCGTTGCGCCGCACGGAGCCGCAAAGGCTCTGAATGCGGGAAAGGAGTTTGAGGTCCTTTTGCCTCTCTTTGATGTATTCCTGCACGTTTTCGTCCGTATAAGCCTGTTCGTGCAGTCCTGCGATGAGTTCGTCCATCGACGCAAAAGAATTCCGTTCGGTCTTGGTACAAAACAGGGCGAGCGCGCAGAGGTTGTTTTCGTCCTCAAACCCGAGATCGATCCACTTACGGGTATATTCGTCGACATAGACGAGCGGAGAGGAGAGCTTCAAGCCGAGGTTTTTGGCGATCTTATAGGTGAGTGCGCATAGCCGATCCCGCTCCGCGAGATAATTTTCCGCGCCCTCGGCGGTAAGGATTTCTTTTTCCTTCATTTCCTCCAACAAAGCGTCCAAGGACTGCATACTGCCCCGTTTCATACTTTTGGCGGCGGCGACGACGGCGCCAACCTCTAACCCGTCGCTCAGCCATTTGGCGAACAGGACATAATCGCTTTCGTCCGGTTCCCGTCTGTACCCGCCGAGCGCGGCGAGTACTTTTTTGAGATCGGCGGTATGCACGTTGAAGTCGGAGAGCGCCTTTTCGACCTGTCCGTAAGTGAACAGTCCGCGCCTGACAAAATTTTTGGCCTTATTGAAAATTTCGGCATGGGATACGCTCCCGCCGCTGCGGCGGAGGCAGTATTCCACGATAAGCAGGAAAGCCTGTTGTTCGATCTCATTGTTTTGCAGAAAGTTCATGTATTTCTGCAGGACGGGATAGTCGATGAATATTCCCACGTCTCCCATTTTACGCTGCAGTTCCTTGTTGAAGTCGGCGTATTTTTCATACCGAATTTTTTTCGGTCTTCCCGCGCTGGCGGTAACGGGGAGATATTCGAGCGTAAAGGGGTCGCGGCAGATGATCTGCACCAGGTCGCAATCCTCCCAGAATTCAAAACTTTCGATGATCTTCTCTACGGGCAATTTGAGTACTTCGGCGCAATTTTCCACGGTAAAATCCCGTGCGGGGGCTTGGCAAAGGTAGAGTCCGTACAGGTAAATTTTGACCGCGGCGTCGTCCGCTTGCGGCATATATTTGACGATAAATTTGTTTTCGACGCTTGTGTATGAATTGGTCGTGAATTCGCTCGAAAAGTAACAAAAACCCATGATCGCGTATCCTTTTTCCGAAAGTATATTTTAATAAAAATATAAACTGCCCGCTTTCGCTTGCTTTTCCCGCCGTAAAGGTGTATAATATTTCATAATTTCCGTCGTTCGGCGCGCAGGAACATTATACCCCATTTGCGCCCCGAACGCAAGACAAAAACCGTTCTTAAGGAGAAAAATTTTTTTACGTCCCGTGCATCCGTTTGCGAAAAAACGACGCACGGAACGGACGGCGGCTGACACAGATGAAAATTCTCCATACTTCCGATTGGCATATCGGCAAAAAACTCATGAACCGCGATCGGCTCGACGAGCAGGCGGCGGTACTCGGCGAGATCGCCGACATTTGCGAGCGTGAAGGGGTCGAACTCGTTCTCGTCGCGGGCGATGTCTATGACACTTTTCTGCCGCCCGCCGAAGCGGAAGAGCTCTTTTTCCGCACCGTCAGACGACTGGCGGGAAAGGAGCGCGCCGTCTTTCTGATCAGCGGCAATCACGACGATCCCGTGCGCCTTGCAGCCTGTGCGCCGATCGCCGAGGAGGCGGGGGTGTACGTTGCGGGCGGTCATACGCCTCCCTTACCCGTCGGAGGTTCCCGTCCCGTACGCGTTGCCGCCGCGGGGGACGGCTATGCCGTTTTCGAGAATAAAAAGGGCGAGCGGGTGTACGTCAATGCTTTGCCCTATCCCAACGAAGCGCGGCTCAGGGAAGAGAGGTCGGATGAACCGTTCCGGGATAAAATTTCCCGCTGGATTGCCCGCGGGCAGAACGGGTATCAGGGGAATATGCCCTGCATCTTGCTGTCTCACCTCTTTGTTGCGGGCGGGTCGGTCAGCGAAGGGGAACGGGACATCGATCTCGGCGGCGCGCGCGCCGTCGATTTGGACGCCTTGCCCGATTGTGATTACATTGCCCTCGGGCATCTGCATAAAAAACAGCACTTCACAAAGAAGAATGTCTGGTATTCGGGGTCGATACTGCAATATTCGTTCGACGAAGCGGGCACGCAAAAGCGGGTCGTTCTGTTGGAGACAAAAGGCGATAAACTTTCCTCCGTTACGGAGATCCCGCTCACGCAGGGCAAGCCGCTCGTGCGGCTGTCGGCGGAGAGCGTGGAAGAGGGGATAGGCCTGTTGGAGGGTCACGCCGATTATCACGTCGAGCTGACGCTTTCTTTGGATGCGCCGCTCACGAGCGAAGAGACCCGCGCTCTGCTTTCGCACAAGTGCTTAAAATCGCTCATTCCTTCCGTCCGAACGGAGACGGGCGCGGTCTTTTCCGCGCGGCGGAGAGAACTGTCCGACGGGCAATTGTTCGACGAGTACTATCGTTCGGTGTACGGAAAAGCCGCTGACGGTGAGCTGAAAACCCTGTTTTTACAGATTCTGGGAGAGGTGTCGCCATGAAACCGTTGTTTTTGGAATTTTCGGGCGTCAACAGTTTCAGCGATAAGGCGACGGTGGACTTCCGTCGGTTGCTTGCGGGCGGAATTTTCGGTATTTTCGGGGATACCGGCGCGGGCAAGAGCACCATTCTGGACTGCATCGGTTTTGCTCTGTACGGCAGGATCAACCGCATCGGCCGTGAAGGTTCGTCCATTGCGGACGTCGTCAATTATAATTGCGACAAAGCGAAAGTAAATTTTGAATTTGAAACCGAACAGGGCGGCGAACGTTTCGTCTGGCGGGTGGAACGCACGCTCAGCCGAAACCGCGGCGTACAGAAAGCGGTATTATACGAACAAAAAGAGGGCTGCTTCGTCGCTCTGTGCGACGGGGCCGCGCAGGTCAACCGCAAGATCGAAACGGAGATCATCGGCATTTCTTTTGAGGACTTTAAAAAGTGTATCGCCCTGCCCCAAGGGGAGTTTTCGCAGTTTTTGCAGTCCTCCCGCCGCGAACGGTTGCAACTTGTCGCCAAACTGTTTTCCCTCGAGCGGTACGGCTATCCTTTTTACAAACGCACCGACGATTTGTTGAAGGAAAAGGACAAGACGCTTGCGGGGGTAAAAGGCAAACTGGATCTGTATGCCGACGTCACGCCCGAGCGGCTCGCGCAGGAGCAAAAGACCGCAGAGGAATTGTGTAAAGAGCGGGAACAAAAGAGAGCCGTCTGGCAAACAGCAAAAGCGGAAGCCGATCGCTATGCGGAAGCATTGAAAAACGCGCAGTCGCTTGCAGAAGTCCGGCAGTCGCTTTCAAGGCTCGCCGTGCGCGAAGAGGAGATGACCGAGAAACGCGGCGCGTTGGATGCGCTCCGCACGGCGGCGGTCATTCTCTCGTTGCAAAAGGACATCGCGCAGGCGCATAAAAACGCTGAAATCAGCCGCACAAAGGCCAACGGACTCAAAATGCAGGCGGAAGAGGCAGAGCGAGAGCTGGAAGCACGCAAAGCGTCTTTTGCCGCTTTGCGGACAGAAGAAACAGAGGCGAAACTGCAACAAAACCTTGCCCTTGCGGAACGTGCGGAGAAGGATTTTGCCGAACTCCGAGAGGCGGAAACGAAACTCAAGGCCGCGCGCGCGGAGTACCGCGATTTGGCCGCGGAGCTGAAAAAGTTTGCCGGTTTCGATTATGAAGCGGAACGCGAAAAACTCGCCGCGGCGCGTGCCGCGTTGCCAGCCGAGGACAATTTGCCCGATTATATCGCGAACCGATTCAAGAGCCTGCTCCTTGCGGAGGAATACGCCGCGTTTGCGGAAGAACTATCCGCACTTGCAAAGAAATATCCTGTCATCCTGCCCGACGCGACGCCGCTTATCGATCGGTATGCCGCGCGCGGCGTGAAAAACGCCGTCGACCTTGAAAAGGAGTCGGACTATTTCCGCGCCTGCGCCAAGGAAAAGGAAAAGATCAGTCAGGCATTGGTCGCGCTTGAAAAGCGGAACACGGATTTTATCCGCGCCAAGGAAAAGGAAAGCGCGTCCCGCAAAGAGGGCGAGCGTCTGAAAGCCGATTTCGACGCGCGGCAGAGCGCGCTTGCGGATATCGCCGCGCTCGGAAAGAAAGAGGACATTTCCCGTCGGATCGGAGAGTTGCAATCCGAGCGCGCGCGGGAACAAAAAGCGCAGGAGGAATGCCGCAATAAAATTCTGTCCCTTAAGAGCGATCTTGCTGCAGAGGAAGCCAAGCAGAACGCTTACACGCAGAGCGTGAAAGCAAGCACCGGGCAGATCGAAAATCTTTTTCGGCAGTCCGGCCTGTCGTCCGTCGAGGCGGCGGCCGACCTCCTTGCCCGATTCGGCGATCCCGAAAATTTAAAGAGGGAAACGGAAAGTTATTTCCTCGACCTGCACGCCTGCCGCGAAGAGGAAAAACGGCTTGCCGCGTTGGTGAAAGAACTTTCTCCGACCGAGGAAGAAGTGGCGGCAAAACGTCGCGCGGAGGAAGAGGCGCAGACGGCGTTTTCTTCGGTTGACCGCGCATCCGCGCTCGCCGATGCGAACGCAAAAGAAACGGCGAACAGACTGGCGGCAAAACAGGCGCTGGAGTCGGAGTTTGCCGCGCAGCTCAAAGATTACGGCCTGCTCGAACAGATCCGTTCCCTTGCGGAAAAGGATAAATTCATGGAATTCATTGCCGTGGAATATCTGCAGGAGATCGCGGCGGGGGCCAACAACCTGCTTTTACATCTCACCAACGGGCGCTATTTTCTCGTGTACGATAAAAATTTTGAAGTCGGGGATAATTTCAACGGCGGCGAGAAACGCGGGGTGCATACCCTCTCGGGCGGGGAAACTTTTCTCGTGTCCCTCTCCCTTGCGCTGGCGCTCAGCGCGGTGATCCATCAAAAATCGCTCCGTCCCATCGAGTTTTTCTTTCTCGACGAAGGGTTCGGGACGCTGGACGACGAATTGGTGGACACGGTCATGGACAGTCTGGAAAAGCTCAAAAACGATAATTTCTCCATCGGCATCATCTCGCACGTCGGCGAGCTGAAAAACCGTCTGGAGAACAGGATCACGGTCATCAAGGCGGACGGGGAGCGCGGTTCCTCCATCCGTAACGGCTGAATATTTTTTAATTTATAAAAAGCATAAAATAATAACCATAATAAAAATTTTTATTTTTTCAGAAGGCGGTTCATCAATTGGCACAGACGATATTGACTCCAATTTCATTGTGGAAAGATTTTGACGACTCTCTCGACTTGCAGCCGGAAGTGCTGGAGGAGCGGGAAACGGACGGCATTGTTTTCCGCGAGATCTCTTTTTCCGGCCGGCAGACCGAAACGGGGCGCGTGCGCGTTTACGGCGTCGAGGTGCGTCCGACGGGTATGGAAAAATCACCCGCGTTGCTTCTGCTGTCGGAAGCCAACCGCGGCGTGGATTTGCGCCTTGCGGAGCGGTTCGCCCGTCGGGGCTATTGCGTATTCTGTATGGATTACCGCGGAAAAACGGCCGAAACGGGCCGATGCACCGAGTATCCCTCGGACGTCGAGTATGCCAATTTTTTGCGTACGGACAGGGGGATGTTCCATGCCGACGCGGGCGCGAAAAAGACGCCGTGGTATGAATGGACGGCGGCGGCGCTCTATGCGGTGCGCTATCTCCGTTCTCTTCCGTTGGTGTCCGTCGTCGGAGCGTTGGGCGTGCGGGAAGGCGGCGACATCGTCTGGAAGTTGATGGCGGCGACCGATCTGGCTTGCGGAATTTGCGTCAATGCGGCCGGCTGGCTGGCTTATCGGGATGTTTCCAAATTCGGCGAAGAGGCCGTGACCGATCTGGACGAGGAGAAGCGGCTCTTCATCGCGGGCATCGATTCGCAGTCGTATGCGCCTTTCGTGCGCTGTCCCGTGCTCATGCTCATTGCCACGACCGATTTATATGTGGATGCCGACAAGGCGTACGATACCTATGTACGCGTAAACAAGGAACAGTTTGCCACCATTGACTATTCCATGGGTTATGGCGGCGCAATCGACCGAAAGGGCGTGCGCAATGCGGATATGTTCATGGATAAGTATCTCAAAGATCGGGAAATTTTTCTGGCGCGTCCCTTGAATATTTCCTTTGAAGAAGGGGAAGACGAAAAATTATATGCGGCGGTCACGTCGGACGGACAGGGCGAGAGCGTGGCCGATGCGGTCTATTTTGCCGAGGACAGCCGTGCGGCGTACCGTCGGGAATGGATCCGTGCGCTTGCGACGCAAGCGGATGCCGCATCCGGCAAGAAACTCTTCCCGCTTCCCGTTTATTGCAAGACGGAGAGTATCTATGCCTTTGCGCGTACGGAGTACTCGAGCGGATTTACCGTTTCTTCCCGTATATCTTTCAAAAAACTGGAAAAATGTTATAAAAACAATTTGTTGCACAGCAACATTCTCTATGACGCGTCCATGGAAGGCGACTGTTTCGTCCCTGCCGACGCGCACGGCGAGGCGCTCGGGGAATGTTTCCCCACGGACGACGGGGATGCGCCGCATGTAGCGGAGGGATACGGCAAGATTGCCGGCATGACCTGCCCGCACGGCCTGAAAACCTATCGCATCGCGCAGCAGCGGTATGCACCGCAAGAAAAATCCATGTTGCATTTCTGTCTGTATGCCGAGGAGGATTGTTACGTCGATGTGTCCGTTTCCGTCTTTGATGCGGAGGGGCAACATGAGTCATATGTTTCGTCGCTGTTCTGCGGTGGCGGGGGTAAGTGGAAAAATTTCGTCCTTCCCGCGCACGCATTCAAAAACAGTCTGGGTGCGGCGCTCACCTCTTTCGTCGGCGGCCGCGCATTGCAATTCACGGAAGAAGGAGGCAAATCCTTCATTGTCACCAATATTTTATGGATCTGACGGGGAGCGTGTGTGAAAAATGATGTTTACACTCGGAACGGTAATCACGACAAAAAAGAGCCATCCTTGCGGCGGCAGCCGCTGGGAAGTCGTGCGCGTGGGTGCCGATTATAAGATTCGCTGTCTGACCTGCGGCAGGGTGGTCATGCTCAGCCCCGACGAACTGAAAAAGCGCGTTCGCTCCGCCGTTCCGCCCGCGTGCCCTGCGGCGACAACGCCGTCCGCATCGGATACGGATAACGGGTCGAAAGAGTCGCCCGTCGGAGGGAAATAGACCGTGAGAAAAGATGATAAAGGACTGAATCCGAATCCGTCGTACGAGAGCTTGTACGGCGCACCGCGAAAAGACGGCGTAACCGTTCGTTTTTTGTGTCTTTTGGCTTTGTTTTTGTTATTCCTGGCGTTGATCGTCTATTATTGGAATCACACCTATGCCCGCATCGTCGTGAGCGGTTCTTCCATGATGGAGACGCTATATGACGGAGACGTATTGATAGCCAACACGCGCGCGACGGCCGAACGCGGAGACATCATCGTGGTGGACGTCTCTGACAGCGACGATGAGCATTTCACGGGAAATTTCATCATCAAACGGCTCATCGCTCTGGAAGGCGACAGTATCTATTGTAAGGACAACACCGTTTATCTTCGGGTCGCGGGCGCGGCGGAATATATTGCGCTGACCGAGGAATATCTGAGCGACACGGCCGAAACGGCGGATTTTGCCCCCGTCACGGTGGGCGAAGGGGAAATATTCGCCATGGGCGATAACCGCGCGAACAGCTATGACAGTCGCCGCGCGGGTACCTTCCCGCAAGAGGATATTTTCGGCGTCGTGCCCGATTGGGCCTATGCGGTCAAAGGGATCACCACGTCGCTCAACGGTTTTTTCGGATAAATAAAGTTCAATTCAAATCGGAGCAATAAAGCTCAAATAAAATAAGAAATATTTTACAAAACAGGAGATATATATTATGCACGCAGTCGTTACGGTAACGGGCAAGGACAAAAAGGGCATCATCGCCGAAGTCAGTCGTTTTCTCGCGGAGAAAAACGCCAACATCGAAGATATTTCGCAGACCATTCTGGGCGAATATTTCGCCATGATCATGCTCGTGGATATTTCGGGCATACAGGAAGAATTGTCCGTTCTGGCAAAGGAATGCGCCGAGATGGGTAAACAGATCGGCATGTCCGTCCACGTGCAGCACGAAGATATTTTCAACGCCATGCACAACATTTGAGAGAACGGAGGAAAGAGACATCTATGTTCAACAAATTCGACGTTCTCGAAACCATCAACATGGTGGAAAAGGAGCATCTCGACATCCGCACGATCACCATGGGCATTTCTCTTCTTTCCTGCATCCGTGCCACGGCCAAGGAAACGGCGGACGCGGTCTATGACATCGTCTGCAAAAAGGCCGAAAACATCGTCAAAACGGCGGCGGATCTTTCGGGCGAATACGGCATTCCCATCGTCAACAAGCGCGTTTCCGTTACGCCCGTGAGCCTGATCACTGCGGGCTTTCCCGAAGAAGCCCCCCTCATCGGCAGGGCGCTCGACCGCGCCGCGCATACCCTCGGCATCGATTTTCTGGGCGGCTATTCCGCACTCGTGCATAAAGGCACGGCGGACTATGAAGAAAAATTCCTGCGCACCATTCCCGAAACTCTGGCGACAACCGAACGGCTTTGTTCTTCGGTCAACGTCGGTTCCTCCAAATCGGGCATCAACATGGACGCCGTGCGTCAGATGGGCGAAATCATCAAGGAAACGGCCCGCCTGACCGAGAAAAACGACGGCCTCGGCTGTGCCAAACTGGTCGTGTTCTGCAACGCCGTGGAGGATAATCCTTTCATGGCGGGCGCCTTCCACGGCGTGGGCGAAGCGGATACGGTCATCAATGTCGGCGTATCCGGTCCCGGCGTGGTCGAACACGCCCTGAAATCCATTCCCGACGCCGACCTCACGGAAGTAGCCGAAACCATCAAACGCACGGCGTTCAAAATCACCCGTGCGGGTCAGCTCATCGCCAAAGAGGCGTCCCAACGCCTTGGCGCCCGTTTCGGCATCGTCGATCTCTCTCTCGCTCCCACGCCCGCCCGCGGCGACAGCGTGGCGGCGATCCTGGAAGAAGTGGGCTTGGAAAGCGTGGGCACGCACGGCACGACGGCGATCCTTGCCATGCTCAACGACGCGGTAAAGAAAGGCGGCGTCATGGCCAGCTCCCGCGTTGGCGGATTGTCGGGTGCATTCATTCCCGTTTCCGAGGATATCGGCATGATCGAGGCGGCGGAAGCGGGTAAAATCACGCTCGACAAATTGGAAGCAATGACCTGCGTTTGCAGCGTGGGTCTGGATATGATTGCCATTTCCGGTTCTACTTCCGCCTCAACCATTTCGGCAATGATCGCCGACGAAGCGGCAATCGGCATGGTCAACAACAAGACCACGGCCGTACGCGTCATTCCCGCCCCCGGCAAGAAGGTAGGGGAATGGGTCAATTTCGGCGGCCTTCTCGGCCGCGCGCCCGTCATGCCCGTACACGAAAGCAGTGCGGAAAAATTCATTTCCCGCGGCGGTTTGATCCCCGCGCCCATCCACAGCTTCAAAAACTGATCCGCTTCGGCGCTCAACACGGGATTTTCAAGGGACGTGGTCCCTTGAACGGGGTCCAAGGGGCGGCGCCCCTTGGAAAAGAGTACTCAATTGCGGGAACGCCGTTTCCGCACCCATGGCAAAGGGACCATGTCCCTTTGCAATCCCGAATTGTTATCCCTGCACGGGATTTTCAAGGGTTTATGACCCTTGAACGGGGTTGCAAGGGGCAGCGCCCCTTGGGGAAGAGTACTTAATTGCGAGAACGCCGTTCCCGCACCCTTGGCAAAGGGACCACGTCCCTTTGCGATTCCGCGTTAATCCCTACACGGGATTTTTAAGGGTTTATGACCCTTGAATGGGGTACAAGGGGCGGCGCCCCTTGGAAAAAGGGTGCTTTCTTCGCGGGAACGCCGTTCCCGCACCTATGGCAAAGGGACAGCGTCCCTTTGCAATCCCGAGTTATTCCGACACGGGATTTTCAAGGGTTTATGACCCTTGAACGGGGTACAAAAGGCGGCGCCCCTTGGGGAAGAGTACTCAATTGCGGGAACGCCGTTCCCGCACCCATGGCAAAAGGACAATGTCCCTTTGCAATCCCGAGTTATCCCGACACGGGATTTTCAAGGGACGTGGTCCCTTGAACGGGGTCCAAGGGGCGGCGCCCCTTGGGGAAGAGTACTTAATTGCGGGAACGCCGTTCCCGCACTCATTGCAAAGGGACCACGTCCCTTTGCAATCCCGAGTTGCGAAGGCATTGTTACATAAAAAATCAAAAAGAGGTGGTTTGCCATGGAAAGAGAACAGACGGAAAAGAAATATACCTGGGATACAAGCGATGTCTTTCCCGACGATGAAGCGTGGGAAAAGGAGTACGAAGAGGTGAAACAACTGACGGATTTTTCTTCCTTCCGCGGCAAGCTCGGCGATAAGCAGACGCTCCTCGCGTTTTTCCGCAAGGAAGAGGTTTTCTCCCGTCGCGTCGAAAAACTTTATCTCTATGCAAGCATGCGCCATGACGAGGACGTGCGCGTTGCAAAATACATTGCCTATGAAGGCAAGATGCAATCGCTCTACACCGAATATGCCTCTTCGGTCAGCTTTTTCGAACCGGAAATTCTCTCTTTACCCGAAGAATTGCTCCGCGCTTGGGCGGCTGATCCCGACTTTTCCGATCACGATTACACGCTTTCCCGCCTGTTGGCGCAGAAGCCGCACGTTTTATCCGAGAAAGAGGAAAAAATCATGGCTTTGGCGGGTGAACCGCTCGGCGGGTTCCGCGAGGTGTTTTCCATGCTCGACAATGCCGACCTGCCTCTGCCCGTCCGCAAACTGGACGGCAAAAAGACGCAGATCACGCACGCCACTTACGGGCTGGTGATGCGCAGCGGATCGCGGCAGGCGCGTAAAACCTGTTTCAAGGCGTATTACGGAGCTTATCGTTCGCTCATCAACGTCATCACTTCCGCCTATGCAGGCAATGTCAAAAAGGACATATTCTATAAGAACGCGCGCGGGTATGAAAGCTGTCTTTCCATGGCGCTTGCGGGCGAGGACGTTTCACCCGCGGTATATGAAAACCTCATTTCGTCCGTGCACGCGGCGTTGCCCGTTCTGCACCGATATATCTCCCTCCGCGGCAAAATTCTCGGCGTTCAAAGACAGCATATGTACGACATCTATGTCCCGCTCGTTGAAGAAGCGGATATTTCTCTGTCTTACGACGAGGCGTATGAAGAAGTCGTCAAAGGGCTTGCGCCTTTGGGGGAGGACTATGGGAAATTGTTGCGCCGCGCGCACGACGAACGCTGGATAGACGTGTATGAAAATACGGGCAAGCGAAGCGGGGCGTACAGCACGGGCGTCTATGACACGCATCCTTACGTGCTCTTGAACTATCAGCCCACGACGGGCGAATTGTTCACCATTGCGCACGAGATGGGGCATTCCATTCATACCTATAAGTCCAACGCCGCACAGCCGTATGCGAAATCTTCTTATACCATCTTTCTCGCGGAGATTGCCAGTACGGTCAACGAAGTATTGCTTCTGAAACATCTCTATCGGAACACGCAGGACAAAAAACTCAAAAAATTCCTGCTCAATTATTATATGGATATGTTCCGCACGACGCTTTTCCGCCAGACGCAGTTCGCCGAGTTCGAGGAGATTGCTCATCGGAAGGCCGAGTCGGGCGAACCGCTCACGCGGGAGAACCTGTCCGATGCTTACTATGCACTGAATAAGGCATATTACGGAGACGGTATCGCACATGACGAGGAAATCGCGCTGGAATGGGCGAGAATACCGCATTTTTACCGTTCGTTCTATGTCTATAAATACGCCACGGGCATCGTGTCCGCCGTATCTCTTGCCCGCGCCGTGCTCTCCGAAGGAAAACCCGCCGTGGAGCGGTATTTCCGTTTTTTGGAGAGCGGCAACAAGACCTGTCCCGTGGATATTCTCAAAGAGGCGGGCGTGGATCTGACGACCCGCGCGCCGTTCGACGCCGCCATGCGGGAATTCGAGGAAACGTTGCAGGCGTTTGAACGGTTGCAAAGCGAAGAATAAAAGCACCAAGGAGTGAAAGAGAAAAATGGCAAACGACAAAGTAAACACCATGCCGCACAGCATCGACGCCGAAAGCGCGCTTTTGGGTTGCCTGATCATCGACAACGAATTGCAGGCGGATGTCATCGAATCGCTGACCGAAGAGGATTTCTATCTCGAGGCGCATAAGTACATCGTCAACGCCATGCGGCAGGTCTTTGCGGATAAAAAACCCGCCGACATCGTTACGCTCTCCGACGAGCTGGAAAAAAAGGGGGAGCTGGAACGGGCCGGCGGCATTGCATACATCACCGAAATCGCACAGAACACGCCCTCTTCGGCAAATTATAAATATTATCTCGACATCGTCAAGCGGGACAGCATGAACCGAAAACTGATCCGCGCCGCCCGCCGCACCATTGAAAACAGCATGCAGAATCCCGAGGTGCGCGACGCGTTGGCGTTTGCCGAAAAGCAGGTTTACGACCTCTCCAAACAGTCGGAAAATTCTTCGCTCAAAGGCATGGCGGAAGGGGACATCGTGGGCGAGGTCATCCGCAAATTCGAGGAAATCGAAAAGGACAAGACCATTCTGCGTGGGGTGGAAACGGGCTTCCGTCAGCTTGATCACATGACCAACGGATTGCAGAAATCCGACCTCATCATTCTGGCTGCGCGCCCGGGCATGGGTAAGACGTCGTTCGCCATGAACATCGTCGAACACGCCGCACTGCAAAAGGACAAGATATGCGCTGTTTTCTCCCTCGAAATGCCCCGCGTGCAGATCGTGCAAAGACTCCTCTGCTCGTATGCGGGCGTGAGCATGGAAAAAGCCCTTTCGGGCGAATTGCAGAGCGATAAATCGGCGTGGAAAAAACTTTTCCTCGCCGCAGACCGACTTTCAAAGAGTAAAATCTACATTGACGACACTTCCCGCATCATGCCCGCGGAAATGCTCTCCAAGTGCAGAAGATTGAGCGCACAGGCGGGCGGACTCGATCTCGTCATGATCGACTATATCCAGCTCATGGGCAGTATTTCGGGTGGCGGCAGCAGTGAAGTCAATCGTCAGCAGGAGATTGCCAACATTTCCCGTGAACTCAAACTCATGGCGAAAGAACTCAACGTGCCCATCATCGCGCTCTCCCAGCTGAGGCGTATCCAGACCAAAGAACCGCAGCTTTCCGACCTCCGTGAATCGGGCGCCATCGAACAGGACGCCGACATCGTCATGTTCATCAACCGTCCCGAAGCGACGGCAACCAAGGAGGAGCTCGACTCCGGCAAGATCGTGAAAGGCGCAGCGGAACTCGTCATCGCCAAACACAGAAACGGCTCGCAGGGCCGTCTGCAACTCCGTTTCATCGGCGAACAGACCAAATTCGTGGATGTCGACGCGCAGAACCGCGACGACGAGCCGCCGGTGCGCGGCGTCGATCCCGCCGATTACGACGATTATACTCCGTCGGACGGGGGAGAAGAATTGCCGCCTCCCGACGAGAGCCATCCCGCCGCCATGCGCCGCGTGGGAGAAGACGATATGCCTTTTTAAGTTTTATCCCGTCTGCCGTACGGGTACGGATACTTTGCGTATTCCGCCCGCGGCGGAGAAAAAAGAAGGAAGAAAAGGAGGCCGATCGGCATGAAACGCAGAAAAATACTTTTTGTCTGTACGGGCAATACTTGCCGCTCCCCGATGGCAGAAGCCCTTTTGCGCCAAGAGATCAAACGGCGGAAAATTAAATTCGTGGACGTCGCGTCTGTCGGACTGCACGTGGAGGACGGCGCCGTCATTCACCCGTTCAGCGCACAGGTATTGGAAGAAAACGGTCTATCCATGCCCAAGTTCAAACCCCGTCAGCTTACGGATAAGATTTATCGGGCGGCCTTTGTGGTCGTCACCATGACGCAGGAACAGAAGGCATATTTCAAAGGCGATCCCAAGGTGTACAGTATGTACGAGGCGGGAGGCGAGGAGATCCCCGATCCTTACGGCGGGGGCATCGAGGCCTATCGCGCGTCGTTCGAACGCTTGCGCCGCGCGGCCGAGCGGATCGCCGACAGCATCGCGGGGGACTGACGGACAAGGTTGCCCGCGGGAAGAGAGCGGCAAGAGAACAAAGGGCAAAATTCTTTTTAATATCTTGCATAACGAACGCGAATGGGAAAAATTGCGGATACGGTCGCATGAAAACTTGATAAAA
>CALWCO010000029.1 GCA_944376455.1 uncultured Clostridia bacterium | reverse complement strand
AATCCACTTGATTTTATCCGAAAGGATATGTTTTTTCAGCTTTTCCATCTTTTTTATGCCTCCACTTTTTCAAATTCAACATCCCACACCTCGAACGTCGCGCCCGCGGCCGTCGTGTCCGGCAAGCCAACATAGAACGGCCCGCTGTTTTCCGTCAGCACGCAACCCGTCAGCGTGAAAGTCTGTTCCTCATTCGCCGTCAGCGTCGCTTCCTGGATCGATACACTGTCATTATCGTATCGGTACACCATATCACCGTCCACCGACAATTTTGCCGTGAACGTCACCGTGAACGCGTCTCCGATCGTCAGGTCCTCTTTGTCGCCGGGCATATAACGGAAATAAAAATAATCCGTTCCCCAGTCCTCCGCCGTTACGGACAGTTTACCGTTCTGAATTGCCGGCTCTTCCTCGAACACGGCACCCTCGGACGCGTTATAAAACCACTTTCCGGGCGTATCCCGCACCGCCGCATTCGTGTCTTCGGGCAGTTTTGTCTTCCAAAACACCGACGCGATCCCCACGCTCGCCGCAACGATCGCCGCGATCAGAAGCACCGCCAACAACCCACCGCCGATCAGCTTGATCGTATCGGCGCTTTTTGTTTTCTTTGCCATTTTTTGCCATCTCCTTAAAAAATTTTTTATTCCCTCGCCCGTCCCCGCGGGCGTTCGGTTCAGGAGTGTACGGCGATTTTTCACGCCGCACACAAATGTGAAGTAACAGCGCCGGACTTCGGTTCGCGCGCCTCCGCCCGACATAAAATCTTCCAGACGTCTGGAAGGTTTTTTTCTTAATCGTTCGATATGTACTCCTCGATGCGCTTGCGGAACACCGTCTTGGAATAATACCGATCACCCGCGCGCACGTTGTTGATCACGTCCCCGATATTCTCCGTCTCCGTACGCGGTACTTCCTTTTCCCGCAAGGACAAAAGAAATTGATTGAACGTCGTATCCGTCGTATCGTTCAGCCCCAGCGTATCGTCCACCTCGTTAAAATCATACCCGTGCAGACAACCGTATGTCTGATAGATCCGACGGTTATAAAGCACGCTTTCCAACGTATTGAACGCCGCGTAATCGTCCATCGTCCCTTTCTTGAACGCGCCCTTCGTCGCATACTTGAATATCTCGTGATACTGCCCGTTCGCGGGATTCACTACCACAGAAAACCCGTCCGGGTACCGCGGCAAAAGTTCGTCAATGTTTCGGATATTCTCCAGCGTTATTTTTTTCCGCATGATCAAAAGACACCACATCCGTTGCAAAAGCAACTCAAACGTTGTATAAATCCGGTCCCCTTTTCCCTTTCCCGAATAATCGGGCGAAAACGAATTGTACAACCACGGAACGAAATCATCCGTCTTGGACAGACCTTTCCGCAGGATAAACATGCAATGGAAATGCGGGTGATACAGCTTGGTTTTTCGGTTCTGCGTTACCTCCAAACTCCGTACAGCGCCGACATATCCGTACTTCTCAAAATCAATGCCGCGCACTTTCTTATGCCCGTTAAAATACCCGATCAAATAATGGAAGCGATCAAACATCAGTTCCACCGTCCGCTTCAGATACCGTCCCTGCACGTTCGGCTGTGTCAGAACCACATGGAACAGTTCATGATCCTTTGCATACCTGTCCAAGATCGGACGGTAAGTATAAAACCTTTGCAATGCCAAAAGGGACTGACAGTTATAACAGAACTTGTCCTTGCAACGATAAACGTCGCCGATGATCTTTGCGCGGCTCTTATCGTAAACATCGATTTTCCAATCGAGCATGCAACGGGCGATGTTATCCGCCTTCCGTTCCAATACGTCCATATCTGAACGTTGGGAACAGTAGTCCAGATCGGTCAATTGCTGATTGTACATCGCCGAGATCGTCGCATTGAACTGACGCTTTTTATCGATGCCGAGAAAAAAATCCTCGCGGAACTTCAACTCGTCCACTGTCATAACTTACTCCCCCTGAGGCTAAGGTTTCAAGTTTTTTCGCGGGCACAGATATTTCTAATATATCAAGTATAGGCCTTCGGCGGAGTTCTGTGCCTCAAACAGCTCCGCCGACGGCTGCTATACCCTTACGCCTTCACCTCCTCAATCGAAATCCGACGCGGAATACGGCGACGGCGCAATCACCTTGATGTCCACAAGCTGGTCCCGCCCCACATAGTGGTCGTAATAGAACTCCGGTTCGACGATGGAGCCGTACTCGATACCGTTCCCCAACGTACTGTTCAGATCGGTAAACACCGATTCCACGCCGCCGCGCATATAACCGCGTTCGTCCTTAAAGGGCGGCGTAAAAAATTCCACTTTCCGATAGTCCTGGTTCTTCTTGTTGCTGTGGATTTTTGTTACGCCCAAAAAAATTGCCTTACGCATAAAACACCTCCCGCCCGCAAAGGTCCTTTCCCCTCGCGGGCTTATAAATTTTTACTACCTTTTCAGGCCGGTGCGGGGGCACGGTTCCTGCGCCGCCTTCCCCGCATATTGCGGCATCTCTGCCGCGATTTTTTTACAGTTCGTTCCGGTGCTTGGTCAGATAGTCCAGCACCAAAGACTTTGATATGCCCGCTAAATCATAGTGCGGACAGTCTTTCGAAAGTATGCAATACCGCTCTTCGCTCGCCAATTTCACCTCGGCGAATTTCCAATACGTGCAGTACGTCGTTACGATCAGCGCGTCCCCGTTCCTAAAATCGTATCGGTACAACTTCATGTCCAGTTCCGGAATGTCCAGCCAGACGCGCCAAGTCCGATACTTTTCCAGCCACTCCTTCCGCGCTTTCTCGTTTAATAGATCGAGGGCCACGGAATAATTTTCCGTATCCTTCTCCAACTTCGATTGAACGGTCTTGACCGACAACTCTTTGAAACAGCTGCCGTCCTTTAACGACTTTTTCACCACGTCCGCAAACGGTTTGATGCTCGGACGACGCTTCTCGATCTCGTCCAGCTTCCGCCCGATCAGCCGAACCGAAATGTCAATAGCAAAATTGTCATCAACCGCGCTTCCACACTCTTTTGATTGCGTTTCGTCTTTTTCGATTGCGTTTTGTCCCGAAAATCGTCCAGACGTCTGGACGTTTTCTGTGTCCGTCCCCACGCTTTCCGCTTGCAGTTCGGTCATACGTTCATAGTCTGCAACGCTCATACTGCCGTCAAATACCATCGGATTCAATTCATCGTCCGGACCGTTAAACGGCCGCGAAGAGAACGGCAATCCCGCCGCATGCGCCGCTTCCCGCGCTTCTTTTATGTACTCCGGCTCGGCCTCGGCTGCATGGAATTCGTCTTCTTCCTCGTCCTCGTATCCTTCCACTTCCGCCTCGGTCAAGGCCCCCGGCGTGTCGTCTCCGGGCACGAATTGAAGATTGGCACGCCGTGCCGCTTCCCCGCCGTTCTCTTGCTTCCGGCATTCCGCCGCTTCACGCAGGTCTGCCTCCACCGTCGTTTCATGCGGGACGCCGTGATTTTTATAAAATTCCTTCAACAGTCGGATCTGACGCACGCTCACCGACGGGTTCAGTTTCTCCATCCCGTCGTCCATGTCGCGCATCTCGAGCAGCTGACTATACCCGTAACCGGCGTATAACGTATCCTGTTCCCCGAAACGCTCATAGACGGCGATCAGGCTTGCCGCCGTACTCTTCGACATCCCCAGCACGTTCTCCACGAACTTGGCAAACGATCTGTATCCATATCCTCCGTTTCTCCCGTCCGCGATGCAACGGTATAACTTCTCGGATTTCAGATTCAATAAGGCTTTGCCCATGGACAAAAAATTATTCCGCGCGCCATCCGCGGCGTGCAGAAAGTTTTCGCAATACATCCGCGCATGCTTAAAATCAAAGCACTTCTGAATGTTCTCGGACGTATTTACGCCCTTATACGCGTCCGTATCTTCGTCATAATACCAGTACGACGGTTGCAATTTATCCAATCCGCGATGATTGAATACAAGCTCCTTCATGTTACTTCACTCCTTTAAAACACTAAAATGATTTTATCAATCATTTTTGTGATTTTTATTATATTATATAATCATAAAAATGATTTGTCAAGGATAAAAATCATTTTTATGAGAAAATTCTCGCATGGAGAATAATATATGAATTATGCAGAACGATTCCGAGAACTTAGAAGAGAAAAAAACTTAACTCAAGCAGAACTCGCTGAACTTTTAAAAATAAGTAAATCCTGTATTGGAATGATTGAAATCGGAAGAAACGAACCAACCTCCAGCACTTTAATCGCATATGCAACATTTTTCCATGTATCTACCGATTATCTGTTAGGACTAGAAGATGATGAAAATCTTTCTCCTACCATCCCCTATTCCATTCCCATTTTAACACCAGAAGAAAAAGAGCTTCTGTCTGAATACAGAAGCCTTTCAAAACCATTACAAGATATGCTTAAGGAAACCATCAAAACATGGAAAAAATCTAATATAAATAAATCAAACAAAGGAGTTATTTCATGAGAAAAATATGCGAAATATGTGGTAATCCCAGCGGAATGTATCCTCTTTGTCCGGCTTGTTTCAAACTTCGCGATGAAGGGAAAATAGAAAAATGTTCTATTTGCGGGAAATGGCACAAAATAAAAGAACCTTGCAATTGCAAAGAGCAAAAAAATGAATCAAAAAAACATGAAACCGAAAAAGAAACCGAAACAAAACAAGAAGAAATCACCTGTATTATTTGTGGACAACCATCAAATAACAAACACTTTTGTAAATCATGTTATTTCAAATACAAAGATCGTTCTGTTGATATTCGTATAACTAATTGCACAAAAACAGAAATTCTCGACGAATACGGAAATCTTACAATTAGATGCGATGATGGTAGAAAAGTCCGAAGTAAAGCCGAAGCATTGATTTACAATTGGCTTTTTAAAGAAAAAATCAGAGCAATTTACGAAGAATCTGTCTTTTATAAAGACGAAAATGGTGAATCGAAACAACTACATCCCGATTTTTATCTTCCCGACTACAACGTATACATCGAGTATAACGGATTAAAAAATAAGCCTTATTTATCAAGAAAAGAATACGCAATTAAGATTTACGAAAATCTACATAAAAAAGTAATAATAATGACCGATAGCGATATAAATGACATCTCTACTTGTTTAAAACCACAACTAAACTTAAATTAAACCAACTGATTTTAGAAAATACATCAAAATTAAACGACAAAAGCAGGCTTGTTTTATATAATTTCCTTTGGCACATTTGCCAAAGGAGTTATTTTATGAATACAAAAGAACAATCTGAAATCCTGATGGAAGCTATTCAAAAACTAATGAAACTTTATCAGGACATCACAGAAAAGATTCCGCACTTGCTTCCGCCGGAATTAAAAAAAACGATGACAGCAAAATTATTATTTTCCCAAAAATGAAGGAGGTGATCCACGAACCGCAACAAGAAAAAAACAACAATATTGCGCTGAAATCGGCATTATATTTCACCAAAAAGGAGATTTCAAAAATGCCGACAGATTTTCAAAAAATCATCACTATCAAAATACCGCTTTATGTCCGACGGAAAGAAAACGGCGTATATGAAGCGCGTTTCCGTTCCCACGGCTACAATATATCCGTTTCCTCTACGGACTACGAAAAATTAAAGCCTAAATTTATAGCCGCACTTGCGAGCTATGACCAAAAGAACAAGCAAACGGAAAAAACGGCTGTTCCCGTTAAGAAACCGCCGTTTTCGGAAATTGCCGCCCGTTGGTTGGAACTGAAACGCCCCACTATCAAACCTGCAACACATCACTATTATGTTCAGTTACTCACCGCCAACATAAATCCCGCTTTCGGCTCCTTCGAGCCGGAACTCATCAGACAATCAGACATTCAGGCGTTGATCAATTCCTACATAGACCAAGGGAAGATGCGGACGGCGACAAAAATCTATCAGACCCTAAAAGCCGTATTCGACTTTGCCACGGGCGAAGAACTTATCGAAAAATCGCCCATGCGGTTATTAAAACCGCCGAAGTACGAAGAAAAGAACGGCTGCGCGTTCTCTTTGGAAGAGGAGCGGCGGCTCATCGAACGTTTGCAAGCCAGCAATTGCGCGCCGGAAATCAAAAACGCCATTCTGTTTTTGCTCTATACGGGCATACGACGGAGCGAACTTGCTTCGGCGCACATCGAAGGCGGGTTTGTGTCCGTTGTCTGCGCAAAAACGCGCAAGGGCTTCCAGGAAAAACGCCGCCTTATTCCTATCACCCCCATGTTGGCGCAATGGCTTCCGGGCTTCGATATAAAAAAAATGAATGCCGTTCGACCGAACGCGCTTACCCAGGCATTAAAACGACTTATGCCGGATCATCACCTGCACGAACTGCGGCATACTTTCATCACAAGATGCCAGGAATGCGGCGTGCCGCGCGAAGTCGTTTCCGTATGGGCGGGACACGCTGCCGACAACACCATGACAAGCAATGTATACACGCACTTTTCACGGGAATTTATGCTGAAAGAGGCGAAAAAGGTTATATATAACCTTTCCATGCCGATTTAGTCCCCGCGAAGTCCCCGAAAAAAACAAAAAAGGCACCGTGTCTTGTGTGTTCCATGCTAATAAAACCACAAGATATGGTGCTTTTGGCTGGGGCGAAGTGATTCGAACACCCGAATGACGGAGTCAGAGTCCGTTGCCTTACCGCTTGGCGACGCCCCAATGCTTTTCAATTGACTTATTTATTTTAGCAGACTTCCCTGTTTTTCGCAAGCATTTTTATATCATAAAAAAAAGTTTTTTATTTTTTTTGACATTTTTATCCGTCTTTTTCCATTCTCTCGCGCAAAGTTTTCCGTTATAATAAAAACAAGAGGTGATAGTATATGTTTTTTAAAGATCTCATCGGAAAAAAAGTACTTTCTCAAGACGGAAAACTGCTGGGGTATTCCCGTTGCGCCGTTTTCTCCGCCAACCACAGACGAATCGTCGCATTGCTCTGCGCGGACGCAGAAGAGGAAGATTTTATCTTGCCCCTCTCTCCGCGCCGAAATATCGGGGATGCACTGGTCATGCCCCGCCGCTCGTCGGGGAAAGTCTCGGGCATGCCCTATTCGCCCCTGTTGAAACAGGCCTATACCGTTCAGGGACAATTTTTAGGTTGCGTTTCGGATGTACGTCTGGAAAACCTGACGGTTGCCGCCATTGTTTTGGGCGACAAAGAGTTGCCCGCCGATAAAGTGAAGGCATACGGGGACTGTATTTTGTTCGACTTGTCTCCTAAATCCGAACGAACGGCGCGCGGGCGCAAAAATGCAACAGAAAAAGAGCCGATCCGTCCCGCCGTTCTGCTCGGCAGGACATTGCGTTACGACATTAAAAGCGCGCCCGACAAACTCCTGTTCGCCAAAGGAACGCGCATCACGCCCGATGTTCTGCGTTCGGCCTACAAGCATAAAAAACTTGTGGAGCTGACGGCAAAATCTCTCGCCGAATGAAGATATTCCGCCACAAGGAACTGTTTACACGGAATATTTTGACATCAATTTCAAAAGAGTGGCAAGATAGTTATTGAGCGCGCGGGTCTCTTCGGCCGACAGCGCGCCTTTCGCCTGATAGACATTGAGCATATTGCGGATGACGTCCGTCTCCAGACGATCGCCCGCACTCAGTTTCATGCTCTGCAATTTTTTAAGCACTTGAAAGACGTGTTCCAGTTGCACGTCGGCATTTTCGCTCCCGCCCGTTTCCGCAATCGGATGTTCATATTTAGCTTCGTTCAGATTGACAATATCTTTTTTTATAAGGGGCATGCCTGCATAAATGATGTCATTGCCTTTATTTTTCCCGTCACGTTCCTTGCCCGTTTGCGAAAGAATTTCCGACATTTTTTCCTTTTGTTCCAAATCTTTTTGTTCTTTCCCTTTTTCCTTTTTATGTTTTGCGGAAGGGGTCAAAAACAACAGCAACATGATTGCAAAGAGCAGGCAGCCGTAGCCGAACGCGAGACTGCCGCCGCCCTTTGCGTGAAAGGAAAGCAATCCGCAGGACAGAGACAATACAAACAGATACAACCAAACTGCCGCCCGTTTGCGGAAAAAGAAAAAAGAAAGGATTCCTATGAGTACCGCCGCGCAAAGCGGTGCGATGAGTAAAAATTCAAAAGAAATACGGTTGACGATATTTTCCAGCCAGGCCACGAAAAAAACTCCTCCGAAAATGCAGTTGCGTTTATTATTGCATTTTCCGACGGAGTTTTTCTGTCTTTTTTTGACTTTCAGAGAAGTTTTTTGTCTTTTTCCCTCTCTTCGTCCGCACCTGCCGCGATCTTTCGCGATCTTCTACGGTCTTCCGCGGCCTTTCGGCCTCTTCCGATGAAAAATCCCCTTAATTCGGCACAGCCCTGCCTTTACGCGCGGGGCAAAAGATTCTCCGCGGCGGCGCACGCATCGCAAGTCCGTTTGCGTGCGCCGCCGCAAAGATCAGTTCATGGGAATTTCTTCCCCCGTCTGAATGTTGACGATGGTCGCGCGGATGGACGCCTCGGCGATCTTCATGATCTTTGCCGCCGCCTTTTTATAGAGCTTTATCTGCGGCGCATAGTGCCGCCGTATGGTTTCGGCAGACCTTGCGGAGTATTTATAATCCACGATCTCAACGCCCGACGGCGTGACGGCCAGAAGATCGATAAAGCCCTGGAAAAGCACATCCTCTTTGCTCGCCGTGTCCAAAATCTGATTGGCGGGCAGGAACACCAGGAAAGGTTGTTCACGGAAAAGCTGTGCATCCTGCAACCGCTTGAACACGGGCATGGATAGCATCTTTTTCGCCTTTTCTGCGGAAATCAACGCGCCTTGCTCCGATGTGAGGCGGCCTGTGCGCAAGAGCCGTTCCAACTCCTTTTCACCATCGGCGGAAAAATCGGCATACTGTAAAAAAGCGTGATAGGCCGTGCCGACCAGCGTCTTGTCTTCCCCGCCCTTTTCCGCGTCGGAAAGTTCGTCGGGCACAAGGCGGCTGACCGGATAGTATTCTTCCCCCTGCGCATCGCGCATCAGGTTGCTCGCCGAGCTCTTGACGGGCAATTGGACGTCGGCGGCAAAAGGATAGGTAGGCCGGAAATCACGGACGATCGTTTCGGTCAGTTTTTCGTTCCCGCCCGTGACCAGCGTCTGCCGCCGTTCAAAGGGCGCGCGCGCGACATAAGGCTCCGCAACCTGATCGGCGAACAGTTCTACGGGCAGAAAATCGGCAAAACTGCTCGCAAAATGCAAATCGGCATACTTGCCGGATTTTTCCGCGTCCGTCACGAGGTGCATGGAATATTTGGCGCGCGTCATGGCGACATACAATATATTCAATTCCCCTTTCAATTCTTCCTCGTCCGCCTCCTCTTCGATTGCGCGGCGCAAAACGTTGTCGAACACCAGTTTGTTGTTCAGGTCATAACTGCGGGGCGCAATGCCGTATTTTTCCGAATACAGAAGCTCGTTCCTGTCCGCGCCGTGAAATTTTTCGTTCAGGTCGATGAGAATGACGACGGGGAACTCCAGCCCCTTGGATGCGTGCACGGTCATAACCTTGACGGCATCGTCGCCCGCGTTTTCCCCGACAGGGACTTTATAATCCAAACTCTTCAGATATACCAAAAAATCATGCACATTCTTGTCCTGCGCGAGGAGCGCAAAGGCACGTATCCGTTCCATGCGGCGGGCGCCGTCGTCGCGGGAGAGCCAATCCGTTTCCAACCCCGTTTCGGCGATGAGCCGTTCGATGAGCTCCCCGCCGCTCAAAATATGCGAGAGCATGACATATTTATCGAGCAAGGCAAAGAAGGCTTTGAGTTTGCGTGCGGTTTCGTCCGAAAAATCCCGCGCATAGGCCCGCACAAGCCGACGAAAGGGTCCGCGGCGGCGTTGATAACGCAGACGGATGGCGGCAAGCGCCGCATTGTCCAGCCCGCCCATGGCGGAGAGGAGGGCACTGCAGAGGGGGATGTCCTGCTCGGCGTTATCGATGAGGGAAAGAATGTCGGTGATCTGCCGTATTTCGGGAAAGTCACAGACGTTGGTCTGCGCCGCCGCGCTTACCGGAATGCCGTTTTCGGCCAGACAGGACAAAACGGCGGGAATGCCCTTGGAGTTTTTCCGCGCAAGCACGGCAATGTCCCCGTATCGTACGGAACGCATACACTTCTCGTCCGGATCGTAAATCTTTCCGTGCAATTCCTCTTCCACGATGTTCAGCACTTCCCGCGCCTGCGCATCTTCGGTCAGGTTATTGCGGGCAAGCATATATTCCTCTATGACCGAATACACCCCGCGTTCGCGCTTTTCCGTCTCCTCTTTACGCAAAAGGTGTAGGGTGACCCGTCCCGGGTTTTCCCCATAACCCTCCCCGCCCCGCATGGGCTTGGCGGCATAATCTATCCCGCAAGATGCGGGCGTCATGGCGCGGCAAAAGACGCGGTTGACAGAGGACAAAACGGCGTCCGCACTGCGGAAATTGGAGGAGAGATGAAGAGACGTTCCCGCGGCGGCATATTCCGATTGTTTCTGCGTGAAATACACCGATTTACTGCCGCGAAAACCGTATATGGATTGTTTGACGTCGCCCACGAGAAATATGTTTTCCCCGCCGACGAGAGAAATGAGTTTCTCCTGTACGGGATTGATATCCTGGTATTCGTCGACAAACACGTAATCAAACCGACTGCGCATTTCTTCCGCCACTTCGGGGCGGGAGAGCAGACGGAGCGCAATATGCTCGAGGTCGTTATAATCGAGTTTGGCGCGCTCTTTTTTGACGGCGTCGTATTGCGCGTCAAAGCGCAACAGCACGGCCGCAACGCGCCCTGCCGTTTGCCGCGCGGAGACAAAGCGGTTTTCCTCTTCTTCCCGCGTGCCCACGGACGCGGCTTCTTTTTCAAAGAAATCCTTGATTTTACCGATATAAAAATCGGTCTTTTCTATGATCTTTCTCTTCTCGTCGGAGTCCTTTTTATATACGCTTTCTTTTTTTGAAAATTTGGGCATGGGTATCGCGCAAAGCGCGTAATAGTCCTCTGCGGCATCGACAAGCTGCAGAAAGGAAAGCACTTCTTCCACCCGCGCCGCGGTGATCTTGTTGCCCATTGCCCGCAAGGCGGGCAGACTTTCCTGCAGCGCGGCGCGGATGTGCGCAAAATCTTTTCGCACGCGCGAAAGCATATCCGCGGAAACAGATGCAAACGTTTCCCCCTCTCCTCTCTGCAAACGGGTGAGTTCCTCCCGATAATCGGCGCGGATGCGGAACTGCTTATAGAGTCTGAGAAGCTCCTGCTTGAAGGCGTCGTCCTTTTTCTTGCGGAAATACAGGGAAAGCAATGCAAGAAAATCGGGATCGGCTGTTTCATACAGCTCGGAAAAGACCTGATCGAGCGCCTGAGACTGCATACTTTTCCCCTCGGCGTCATCGTCCGACACGATGTCAAAATTTCCGTCCACGTCGGCGAGGAAGAAATTGGCGCGGATGAAACGGGCACAGAAGGAATGAATGGTGCTGATCTCCGCCATGGGCAGACGGGAAAGCTGCTGTTTGAGCCGCGCGCGCTCTTCCTCGTTGATTTCGGGCGCGTTGATACGCCTGATCAGGCTCTGACGGATCTTTTCGCGCATCTGCGCCGCGGCCTTGTTGGTGAAAGTCAATGCCAGCATACGGTCCACCTGCGCGCCCGCCAGGATCTTTTTGAGCATACGCTCGATCATGACAAAGGTCTTGCCGCTGCCTGCGGAGGCCGAAACGATGATTTTTCCTTCGGCGGACAGAACCGCCTGTTGCTCCTCGGTGTATCTGATCTCCGCCATGGTCATCTGTCCTCCGTTTCTCTGCGCACGATGTCGGCAATCTGTTTACAGGTGATCCTGCCGACCGATTTGCGTCCGATCCCTTCCCCCAGCGCGGCGCACATGCCCTTATACCTGCAGTAATCGCACGCGCCGCCGATGGGCGTGGGCGCGATGAACCCGCGCTGTATTTCACTCCTGCCCTTACGTCCGACGAGCACGGCATAGGCGATGAAAAGCCGAAAATCCTCTTCGTCCATGACGTTCCCCGGGGAACGGGCAAGCGCAAGTCCCGCGTCGAAAAAGCGGCTCTTTTCCCCTTCGCCGAGCGTGACGTCCGAGTTGCGCACGACCTCTTCACTGCCGTTCATGAACCCCTGCATGCGGAAAGGCGCATCCCCCGGCCTGGAAAACCCCACGGACGCGGGGAAATAATACATCCCCGCAGGGGTCTTTCCTTCGCTCACCGCGGACATGTACAGGGGCAATTGCAATTTTCTGCCTGCATAATATGCGCTCGGCGCGTCGTCGATCGCGCCCGTCTTGTAGTCGACGATACGCACATATTCGCCGCATTCGTCCACGCGGTCGATTTTGCCGTGCAACCGTTCTTCGGGCAGACGGCAGAAATATTCCGTGTGCGTAACTTTGAAATTGGAATAACGGATCTGCCGATACATTTCCAACGCGACCTGCGCGCTCTCGGCACAGAGACGTTCCCCCGTGTATTTCCCGGCAGGCGTATCGCGCAGAGAAGAATAGGCGGGCGAGGCAAAGAGTTCCTCCGCCGCGGCGCGCGCAAACGCCAGACAGCTCGCCTCGTCGGGCAACTGTTCGATCTGATTGGCCGTCCGCTCCAGAACGGCATGCGTGAACGTGCCCGCATCGGTCGCCAGAAGTACGGTCTCTTCCCGTTCCTGTAGCCGAAGCCCGCGCTCGGTGAAGTTGCGGTACGGGCACTGAAAATACCCCTCCAGCAGGGTCGGGGACGCTTCCCCGTCGGGGAAGAAAAGTTTTTCGCCGCTGTCCACAAAATATACGGGCGATTTGTCGGCAAAAAGTTTGCCGCTCTCCTCTCTGGTCTCCTCTATGCGTTGCAAAGCGGCATACAGCGAGGCATATTTCTCCCGTGACCCGTCCCGCCCTTCGCGGTAAGCATCGCGGCGGAGCAAAAGCTCTTTCAATGCGGGCATGGGTTGCATGCAATGATACAAAAACAAGTCTTCGTTTTCGGCGGTATCCGAAAAAATACGACGGACATAGCGCAAGATCTCGCTCTCGGCCGCGTCCTCCGCCGCACAGACGGGATAGGAAAGAGCGAGCCGCTCCGTGAAGGAACAGATATTGAGGCAAACGCTTTCGCGGGTGCGGGCGTTGACCTGCGCGACGGAAGGCTCGATCTTGATGCGGACGTTCTCCATGCGTTGCATCTCCTTGTCGGAGAGCAAAGCGGTATCCTCGCCCCGACGGGGCACTTCTTCGCTCATGCCGAGCGCAAAGACCAGGCGGCAGGCGGCAATGCGGCTCTGCGCCACGTCGCCGACAAACACTTCATCCCGCCGCAAGGGCAACAAGGATATTTCACAGGCCGTGAGTCCCTCTTCAAGCAGAACGGAAAATTCGGCGGCGGACAGGGACGATTCGCCGAGCAGTTCCTCCGCTTCCCGCAAAAGCGGGTCGAGCGACTTTTCCATGGCGCGCAGGTACGCCGCCTGCGCCTCGTCGCCACAGTTTTTCGCCAGTTCTTCCGTCCTTTCAGCAACAGAAAAATCGGCATACAGCTGACGCACGCCGCGGCAGAACTGCGCGCCCTTCATCTTGCGGGAAAAGAGGGATGCGGCGGACATGAACCGCTCGTGCACCGCCACGAGACCGTCGCGGTCATAGTCTCTGAGCGCGTCCCCCGTCTTGACGTCCCGTTTCACGCCGCCGCGGTAATTGCCGAATTTCGCGAGATAATTGCGGTATTCCCCGCTCCCCCCGAAATAGAGAGAAGAGAGCACCCGATCGGTCGATTCGGGCGTGAAGCCGTCCGCCACGCCGCGCAAAAGAGAAAGCACAAAGAAAGAAAACGGATGGGCGGAAAGCGGTTTTTTCAGATCGGCGAAATAGGGAATGCCGTATTCCCCGAAAATTTTCGCAAGCAAAAGAGAATAGGCGGAAATATCGGGCAAAAACACCGCGACATCGGCATACCGTCCCCCCGCGGCGACGTGTCTTAAAATGTTCGCGCAAACAAAACGGAGTTCCTCCTCTTCATCCCGCAAAGTCAGAACGCGCACCGCTCCGCCGCCCGCAACGGGTCGATAGGCCGCGGAGAACACTTCGGGATCGTATAACTTTTCGCGGAGAAGGTCGGCCTGCGCGCCCTGTTCGCGCGGGATTTTCAGTTGCGAAACCTTGATCTCGCCGTATTCGGCACAGACGCGGCGGAAGGCCGTCGCCGCCTGGTTGGAATATATCTCCCCTCTCCCTGCGGGGAAAAGACCGAGCACGTTTTGCCCCGTTTCCGCCGCCGCCCGCACCCCGTCGAGCGCTTGCGCGGTAAAGGAGGAAAAGCCGAGAAAAACGACGTTTGCCTCCCGAAGGGAGAAGTCTGCGCGGATCGATTCGGGAAGAAGGGACAGGTAACGGTTTTCGTCGGCATAACCGTTTTCCCGCAAAAAACTTTCATATTCTTCACAGACAAAGGCAAGATCTTCCAACTTTTTCCTGAGCAACCCGTCCTCGGGCAGAGCGTTGCGCAACATTTCGCCCGTTACTTTGGATGCAAAGAGTTGCGAAAGCATTTCATAGACCGCGGCCGCGCCGCTGCGGACGCCGCCGCGGAAGTCCAGACAGGATAATTTCTCGGCATTGCGGGCAAGGATGCGCCCCACCGCCATGACCGAGCCCTGTTTGGAAAGAGTCTTGCCGCTATAACGCAAAAAACGCGCAAACGTCGTCACCGACGTGAGAAAAGTGCCGCCCAACGCCGCACAGACCGTCTGTTCCGCAAGAAGGGTCAGCCGATCTTCACAGAATATAACGGTACGCACGCCCTGCGATTCCGCCGCGGCGACATATTTTTTCAGGTATTCCAATCCTGCGTTCAAAGCGGGATAGCCGGTAATCTGTATCACTTGCACGCCTCTTTATCTTTATTTACCCTCCCCCGTCCGCGCAACGCGCGGACGGGGACAAGAACATTATAGCATACTTTTTACGAAAATTTCATGATTTCGGGATAATTTATTTTTACAAACGGAAAAGAATATGGTATAATCTTAGAAAAGCCGAAAAAAATCAGGAACCAAAAAACATGAAAGCCAAAAAAATCTTATTCGGCGGCATTGCCGCTCTTTCCTGCGCCGCGCTCGTCGGGCTCACGTCCTGCACGACCGTCGCCACCGCGTCCCTCGTGCCCAACTGGTACCAAAATACGACGCTGACCACCTCTATTTCCGATACCCGCGAAGTGCTCACCTATGCGGTGTCCTATGAAAAGGGATCCAATGAAACTTACACCGTGGAGTATCAGCCCGGCGTCTACACCGTTACGCTCGAAAACGACACCTATAACGGAGAGTCCGTCTACAAACTGACCTCTTCTTTGGAAATTTCGGGCACGTACACCATGGGAAGCGATTCTCTGGACTTCACCGACAGCGTCCGCTCCCTCTGCTATTTCCGCGACGTCAGCCGCTCCCTCTATCCGCTCTACAGCGAAAAGAGCGTCCGCTCCACTTCGCCGCGTACCGACGCCCCCGCCTCCCTCGACGAAGCGGTGCAGGTGTATGACTACACCATGGCCGTCACCTATTCGACGGACGGAAAGAGCGCGACATCCGTCTATACCGATTCCGTCAGCGGACAGACACAGACGCACGAATATTCTCTGCGTAGCAACGCGACCGTTCTGGACAACGAAAGCCTGCTCTTTGCGGCGCGCGGGCTCACCCTCTCCGTCGGCGGCAAGGCCGAGGTATACGTGCTCAACCCTTACACCCAAACACAGGAGACCATTGCCATCAACCTGAACGCACAGACGACGGAAGCGTCGTTCACCTTCCTGGACGTGGATGCGGGCGAAACGGAAGCCGCCGAGCATAAACTGACCGCAAACACCATGGTTTTCAGCCGCAATACCACCCTCACGGGCGGAATGCTGACGGCGAAATATGCCGCCGCGCCCGCGCTCGGCGGGGAAAACCCTTATCGTTGCGTGATGCTGGAATTGAATGACCCGCTTTCCTACGGAATGGGCTCCTTGGTCTACCGTCTCACGGAGGCCGACTTCACGGACAAATAAAAAAACAGAAAATCGGACAGACCATGTCCGAACAACAAGCGCATTTGCGCCCCGCGTTCCGCGGGGCGTTTTTATATCTTTGCAAACTCTTTCTGCCTTCCCCCCTCTTTGCCGTACCGTATGCCGTCCGCTTTTTCACCCGCCGTACATTGCAGGCTTGAGCAGCGCAATGTACGGAAGCTTGCGATACTTTTCCGCATAATCCATTCCGTACCCGACGACGAACCCCGCTCCGACGTCGAACACCTTATAATCGACCTCAAAAGAAACTTTCCGTGCGGAAGGCTTGTCCAACAGTGTCACCGTTTTCACGCTTTTCGCGCCGCGCTCCAGCAGAGATGCCTTGAGCGACCGCAACGTTTTTCCGCTGTCCACAATGTCTTCCACCAGAAGAATATCCCGCCCTCGCGGCTCGAAAGACAATGCATCATCCACACAGAGCGTCCCCGACGTCGCGCCGCGACGATAGGAAGAGGCTCGCAGGAACTCAATCTCCGCGGGGGTACGCATGGCACGTAAAAGATCGCAGAAAAAGAATACCGCCCCTTTCAATACGCACACTGCAACAGGCGTCGTTCCGCGGTACGCCTCATCCAAAAGCGCCGCGACCGAACGCGTACCGCTTGCAATCTCTTCCGCGGAAAAGAGAAGTTTTTCACAATCTTCGTGTAAGTCCGTTTCCAATTCCGTTCTCTCCTTTCTTATTCGATCCCATACTGCCCCATCTTTCCGACACGATATGGTCCGCTCATTACGATACGGTAAAGCCCTCTCGTTCCGTATTTCCTTTCTTACCATTTTTCTCGGGCATGCCCCTTCTTTTATCCCTTTCTCCGTTATCGGCGACGGAAAAGGAATACGGCAGGCCTTTGTCCGTTGATCGGGCAGAAAGAAATTTTTAAGGCGTTAAAAGACGCAGGCATACGGCGACATCGCCGTCCGATACTTTGATCTTTTCCGATATCTCCACGCCCAACACGGCAAGCACTTCGCTGCCGTCGGCGAGCACGATCAGTCCGTCCCGTTCCCGACGGGGAATTTTACGATCGATCAAAAAGTCCTTGAGCTTTTTCTCCCCGCCGCCGAACTTATGAAAAAGATCCCCTTCCCGACGGGTGCGAAAGACGGCAGAGGACGGTATATGCGACATCGACGCGTAAAGCGCCCGCCCCGCTTCCCCCGTACGGCATTTTTCGGCGGACCAAGAACGGCACTCCTCCACAGCAAACGTCTTTCCCGCCAGAGAAAATACCCCGACGGAAAAGGAAATCTCCTGCACGTCCTTGGGACGGGAACGATAAAAAACAACCCCGTCATACTCGCGTACCGCCCATATGTTTTCGGGCATGGACAGTCTTTCTCCGTTTTTTGCCGTACGCAAAGCGCACAGACTTTCCAAATGTGTCGCCGTATAATCTTTTTCCGTCCCCATGGCCTTGAGCGCCGTCAGACATGCCCGACGGAAGAGCGGCTTTTTATCCGAAAAAAGAACCTTATACCCCCCTTGCGCGCCGCGGACAAGGGCGGCGGAAAGTTCATACAACAACGCATCATCCTCCCGCGCCAGACGGGAAAAACGGGAAATATTGCCCGCCGCGTCAGGCACCGCTTCTTCCAGCGCGGGCAGAACGCGCGCACGGATGGCATTGCGGGTGAACCGCTCGTCCGCGTTGGTCGCATCTGTGCGGTATGCAATCCCGTTTTCCGTAACATAGCGCAAAATTTCTTCCTTGGTGACGGATAAGAACGGGCGTATATACCCTTCGCGATCGGAGATCCCGCCCGCGCCCGTTAACGATGCGCCGCGCGCAATGTTGAAGAGAACGGTTTCGGCATTGTCCCCGCAATGGTGCGCCGTCGCCACGAGATCGGCCTTTCCCTCGCGTAAAATCCTGTCGAAACATCCGTAACGGAATTGCCGCGCCGCCGTCTCCAGGCTGACCTTTCGTGCCGCGGCAAGCGACGGGCAATCGGCTGAAAAAGAATATAGCTCGATGCCCCATGCCCTGCATACGTCCCGCACAAAGCGCGCATCCTCCAGCGAATCATCGCCGCGGATCCCGTGCTCACAGTGCACGGCACAAAGCGCTATGCCCCAATGCGCGGCATGGACGGAAAGATAATGCAAAAGCGCCATGGAATCGGCACCGCCCGATACGGCCACACATATTTTTTTATTGCGGTATTGAGAAATGTCGACTTTCATATTCCCCATTATACCACGATTGAGAAGGGAATGCAATGCGTCAAAGAAGAAAAGTGAAAAAATTTCATTTTTCGCATAAAAAACAGTTGACAAAAAATCAAATTTTTAATAGAATAAATGAGCTGACCGCTTGAAGGTCGGTGCTATATCGCGGGGTGGAGCAGCCAGGTAGCTCGTCGGGCTCATAACCCGAAGGTCGTAGGTTCGAATCCTGCCCCCGCAACCATTTATGGCGGCGTAGCTTAGTTGGTTAGAGCGATCGGTTCATACCCGATAGGTCATAAGTTCGAATCTCATCGCCGCTACCAAAACAAAACGGCCGACCGCCGTTTATGGCCCCGTGGTCAAGAGGTTAAGACACCACCCTTTCACGGTGGTATCATGGGTTCGATTCCCGTCGGGGTCACCAAATTGGAACTATCCGAACACCACTATTACAGAACAGTGGGTTCGGATAGTTTTTCATTTTATTAGTAAAAATAAAGAATAGGTCAATAGGAAATCTGATTTGTATCCCAGAAGTTTGGTAGCTATAGATTAGTTAAAACGCCTTTTTATTACCAAAAAATAAAGCAATCGATTACCACTTTTTATCTCTAATTGCAACAAAAGCATCCTTCAATTGTTTACGGAAAAGCTTTTTCTCTTCTGGAGTTATAGTTATTTGCTCAGAAAATTTATACGTAATTTGTCGTTTTAGTCCTAAGTCAAATGGTAATAGGCGTGTATCACAATAAGCGGTATTACATATCATTACAATATTTGAATCCGATAAAGAACATATTGCATGTCCAAGCTCAAACATAACATTTGGATTTACAACATATTTGTCATTTATTGTACCAATACTACTCACATCGGCTACAAAGATAAGTGAATTGTCAATTTTATTCAAAATACAGGATACCACATCAGGCGAGCCAATTTCACCTCGCGTATCTTTATCAAACTGAAGAATTATTCCAGGAGAATCCTTGTTTAGCTCTTTTAGTGCTTGTTTAATTTCTCTTTCTAAAAAGTTTCTATTGTATTTGCTATTTGTATCACTTTGCCATGAATAAAAAACAGTATAATGCGCATTTCTATTGAGTTGTTCCTGCATTATATTTAGTAATGTTGTGATATTTTCAACTAATTTATCTTTTTTATAAAAGCCCTGACCATTAAGATTTCCCGTACAAGAAAACCCAGCTGTACAATATCCATGCAAAAGCCTTAATATTTCTAACAACTGTCGTGTTTCAGATAATTTATCGCTTGGGATTAGCTCTATAAATTCAGACTTGAGATTGAAAGAATTTTCATAAAATAAATCAGGAAAAGCTTGACGAACAAAATCTCGATACCCTCTTATATTTTCTTTGGTAATGTAATCTTTTGCCAAATTCAGCAGTTCCATTTCTTTTCTATACAGCACTCTTTTGTTCATAGTGATTCCTCTCAAATAGAATTCGGTTAAATTACTAATTAATTATACCATACAACAAGATTTCTTTCAAGTTTATCTACTCATTTTTTTTGCCCTTCGTTGTGGCTATCGTAGCACAGTTCTCGCGGAAGTCAACGGGAAAAAATTATCGCTGAAAAGCTAAATCATCCAAGTATCTGAAAGCCGGGTAGGTCAAATTGACCTGCTCGGCTTTTTTGCGTTTATGGCAGTTTTTTCCGTTATTCATACGCAATAATTTTGTCCTGTTTCGTTGACTTCCGATGCGCCTATTTTAAGTGAATAAGAGTTTATCTCGCCCAATGCTCCTGTCGCCCCTGCCGAAAGGCAAAAATAAAATTCGGAGGTAAACTCTATGAAAACCAAAGTTTCCAATTTCACCGAGTTCAGAGCGTATTATCTCTCTGAATTTGAACTGTACGATGGCGAAGCGTTCATCACCTTCAATATCGTCTGCATCGACCTTGACCGAAGCGTTGTACAGGTTGCCGTAACGGACAGAGGCAGGATCAGCGTTGTAACGTATGACCTCTTGACAGACAAAAACGGAAGGCTGTACTTCGAGTACGGCGTCATGTTCGAGCGCGTATATCTGGACGAGTTCGAGGAGGCAGCGTAATGAAACTAACCCTCTCCAATATCAAAGCCATCAAGCGGGATACGGAAAGCCAGCTTACAAAGCGCGTATGCAATTACGTTATCTCCCGCTGGGGTGATTACGACGATAAAAAACATATCTTCACGGACGTACTGCATTACGGCTGTCAGTCAGGCGTCGTGGGCGAACTCATCTACTATTCGGACACGGTGCGTTTCTACAAGCAGTACCGGCAGGAAATCAATGCGCTGCTGTACGAGCTTATGGACGGAACGGGACTTTACGCTCCTTCCGAACTGTTCGGCGACAAGTGGGACAAAGAAGATCCCCTCGCGCAGGACGACTTCAATCAAAATCTGCTGGCGTGGTTCGGCTTTGAAGAAACACTCCGAAACATCGGCTACAACTTTGAAACATTAGTAAACTGCATTTAAGGAGAAAAACACCATGAAAGACAAGAACGTTGCGAAAAAGGAAAAGGCTATCGAGCTTCTGAAAGAGATGGATATTTACACCCCGTACATAAAGGGCTTTGAAGAGAAAGGCATGGTATGCTTCTTTGAAAATTACGGCGGATATTGGGCGGATCAGGAGCCCGAACTCTACGAAAAGATGAAGGCAATCGAAAAAAAGTATAACTGTCTTGTATATGCCGTGACGCACGAATATACCGAGTTCGGCGAGTGCTATTCCTTCCTGATTGTAACAGACTATAAATCGGAATGGAAAACGCTTGTATGGAGTGAGGGCAACAAACACTCTGCTTTTGCCTATGTCTGGAACAAAGACGACGATTGGTGCAGCGAGTTCGGCAGCGTCATGGTGCGCAGCTTCGGCGGCGGTATCAAGAGAATTGCATAATGAGCCGCAAGCCATGTTACGGCTACAAGGTCTGTTACAGGGAGCAAGGCAGAAAACGATATGTCCGATACTTCCTGACTTATACCCATAAACAAGCCATGTATGCAATGAACAGCTATATCCGCTATCCGCCGAAGGAGCGGGAAACGAACAGAAAACTGAATAATCCGTCATGGAAAATCATTCCGGTCACGCGGAAAGAAGTCGATGACGGCATCTGGCGGGAGTGTCCCTTTTAAGGGATGCTCCCGTCTTTTACTTTTTACAGAATTTACAAGGAGAAAACAGCTATGAAATCCATCATTGAACAGCTCTGCAAAGGCGAAGTCGAATACGTAAGTCTGAAACTTCCCAAAGACAGGCTGGAAAAAGAAATGTCCTATTACGACAAAATCAAGGCGCTCATGACGGGCGAAAACACTGTCCTCTTTGACGAGTACGCGGATACCGTTGCGCTCAACTATGAGTTCCTGATTTTAAGAGCTTATACGCTTGCCTTCAAGACGGGCTTTCAGCTCGGCTTGGAGATGGCGGACACGGAGGAATTATGAAACTCAATTTAGACGCAAAAACAAATGAAGAGCGCAAAGTCAAAGCCTACTTGGATGCTAACGCCTCTGAAATCCTCGCCGAAAAGATAAACAACGGCGTGCGTATTCATAAGGACGGCAAAACGCTGCTCAACAAAAAGACGCTTGCCGGCTTTATGAAATTCGCCTGCGACGAGGCAAAAAAACAAGCGGAAAAAGGCGCGCATTCTGCCTGTATCGCCGATGCCGTCGTGTACGGCTGGGCGGTGCATTACTTTGAGGAAGACAGTATCGAAGGCACGCTCTACAACGAGGACGGCACCGAATACAAGAAACAGCCCGGTGTTGCAACGAAGGCGGCGACGGTGAAATATACGCCGCCTAAACCGCAGTCAAAGCCGCAGATGTCGATGTTCGACCTTCTGGACGCAAAGCCCGAAGAACCCGACGAGGACGAGCCGACCGATGAAGAGATCCGCGAGGCTGCCGAACAGATCGCCGCAGAAGAAAAAGCAGAGCAACCAAAGCCGACCGTTTCTCCTGTGTATCAAAAATATCGGGACGTTCAGGGGAAATATCCGCAGGCTATCGTCGCCATGCGTCTGGGCGACTTCTATGAGGTATTCGGCGACAACGCAAAGCTGCTTGCGGACGAACTTGACCTTACCCTTACGGGGCGGGATTGCGGGCTTGAAAGCCGTGTGCCGATGGTCGGTTTTCCGTACCACGCTTCGGATGTGTACTTCGGCAAAATCCTGAGCAACGGGCATACGCTCGTCGTCATGGAAAACGACGATGA
>CALWCO010000028.1 GCA_944376455.1 uncultured Clostridia bacterium | reverse complement strand
TTTGTGTTGAATCTCTTTTTCCTTGACATAAAAATATGCACCTCCAAAAGCTGTCCAACTTTTGGGGTGCATATCAACGCCCCGTTCTTTTTTTGCTGTCGTCGTCTGTCTGTGGCATGCGCCGCGGGGGCGGCCCGCAATTTCGTTGCCGCACCATGCCACTGCCGCACCATGCCACTGCCGCACCATGCCACTGCCGCATTCATGCCACCGCCGCACCATGCCGCCGCCGCACCATGCCGCCGCCGCATTCATCGCATCCGCCGTATCGCCGCGACGGGAACGGCCGTTTTTTCGGGTCAGGCAAGTGGCAGATCGATGAAAAAAGTCAGTTTTTTGTCTTCCTGTGTATAGGTGAGATCCCCGTTCATGGATTGCATGAAATTTTTCGCAAGATACAGTCCGAGGCCGGTATTATTCCGGGAAAAAGATTCCGAATAATAAGGATAGAAGACATTTTTACCTTCGTCGATGCCCTTGCCGTCATCGGAGACGGCAAGGAGGCACCGATCCTTTTTCTTTTGCGCCGAGATCCAGATATGCGAGCATTCCGCATGTTCGATGGAATTGAGGATGAGATTGCTCAAGACCGAGTACAGAGTTTTATATTTCGCATAGACGTAAATATGACAGGGCACGACCTTGAGGCGGATGCCGTTTGCATTGCAGTCCGGCTCGAAATCCTGTTGCGCAAGCCGGAGCAGTTCATTGACGTCAAACGAACGGGAGTCTTCGGCAGCAAAATTATTTCTGGAATAAGAAGCTATGTCGGAAAGATTTTTATTCAGTTCGTTGGCTTTGCGTGCGATGATGTCGATGGTTTTTTGTTGTTCTGTGTCGGTTTCCCGCTCTCTCAAAACTTCGAGAAAATGCTGCATGCTCAGAACGGGCTTTTTCATATCGTGGGACACATACCGCAACAATTGATCCCGTTCCTCGAGCATGGTTTTCATTTCCCTGGTTTTCGTATGTACGTCCGATTGCAGGTTTTTGGTCAGGTAGCGCAATTTTTGTTCCTGAGAAATGAATACCCGTGCGCCGAGTCCGGCGGTATAAAGAAGAATGACGGCGGACAACCAGAACATGGGATTGGCGTAGGCGAACAAACTGATATTGGGCAGACAGGCGGCGATGCCCATACAAGCCACGAGCACGGGCGTGACGAGAAAGGCGATGTCACATTCCTTTCGTCCCGCCGACAGGAAAGCGAATATCAGGGTAGTCACGGAGAAGAAGACGGTGCAGGCGATGTGGTACCAGTGATCCCAGGCAGAGAAGTCATAAGGTATGATTTGTAAGACGGGAACGGACAGGGTACAGACCGCCATCAGCAACAGGAGGCAGTGCCAGGGACGGAAGAGGAAGTTCTTGTTGCGCAGAGCGCAGAAAGCGGAAAACAGCGTAAAAAAGAACATAAACAAGCGCAAAGTCTGCCAGAAGAAGGGAAAGGAAGAAGCCGTTGTGAGGATGAAAGAGGAAAACAATATCCCGAAAATGCCGAAATCGATGAACAGGTGGGGGAGAAAGGACGAAGTCTTTTTCAGGAGGCAGACAAAGATGTACAGGGCGCAAATCAGGATCCCGAGCACATACAGCGCGGTGGAAAGATTCTGATCGTTTGCCTTGGCGGTGCGGACGGCGGCATTTTCGCCGATGAGCGGCAGCTCCTCGATGCCGGCGGCCTTCACGCTTTCGGATTCATAGTGTATGGTAATGACGGTCGAAGCCTGCAACGGATCGGGCGAGATGGCCTGTTGCCGCGGATAGAAGGACAGATCGATGAAGAGCGGTTCCGTTCGGTCGACGTGTTCCGTGCTGGTGTGGGAATAGTCGCTGTATTTTATAAAATCATAATTTTCGATTTCACCGACGCGATGCGTTAAAACGGATTTTACATAGACATTGCATGCTGACCAGATCTGCGGCAGATAGAGGGTGAAGTGCCAATATCCGTCGCCCTGCAGGTAAGGGGCAAGCGCCTCGGATTGTTGGAGGAACTCGTCCGACGTCGGGTCGATGTTCCTGACGACGAAGATGAAAGTGCCCCGTTGTGCGAAAGAGTTTTCTTTGGTCAGATCCACGGGCGTGCCGCGTATATCCGAAACGGGTAGCAAGAATTCGTCGGGGTATAGTTGACCATGGTGAAAGTGCCGAGTTTGTGCAGATCTGCAATGGAAACCGAAGCGATCTCTTTTCCGTCGGAGCCGCGCAGTTCTTTGTCGGAAGGCGCAACGGGCACGGCGGCGGCAGAGAAGACGAGAATGAGGGTCAGCGCGACGCAGAAGAGGAGCACGCCGGCGAGCACGGCATAGCGCACGATGGTATTTTTCATACGGTATCCCCTTGCGGCAAGAAGGCGTAACCTTTGCCGAATTCGGTAAAAATAATATTTTCGCTGGACAATTCTTTGAGTTTTTGCCGTAAGGTGGAGAGGTGGCGGCGGATGGTGGTGGTCTGCAGGCTGGGTGCGGTCCAGACGTTTTCATAGATCTCGTCGGCGGAGAAGAATTTTCCCGGGTGCTTCATGAGGAACCAGAGAATATTGAACTCGCTGGAAGTAAGCGGGACGGGTTTTCCCATGTAAAAGACCTTTCGGCTGTCGCATTCGATGCGCAAACCGCGGTATTCGGCGACGCTCTCGTCGCGCGGCAGGAAACGGAGCCGCATGCGCGTTTCCAAAAGGCGCATGGAGCAGGGTTTGACGATGTAATCCGTCACGCCCGCAAGGAACCCGTCGATGACATTGTTTTCGTCCCCGAGATCGGACAGAACGATGACGGGCGGAAGAGACGGCAGGTCCGAAAGCAGATCCAATCCCGAACCGTCGGGCAGAACGATGTCGAGGACGATCATTTCCGGAGCAAACTCTTCGAGCGTGTTGCGCGCGGCGCGCAGGGAGCTCGCCGCGCGCACGGCGTTTCCCTTTGTCTCGAACCAGTTTTTCATTTGCGTCAGCAGGGACGCATCGTCCTCCACGAACAGGATCCTTCTGTTGACGACGTCCTCTGCCGGTCTGTTTTTTTTGTTCAAACATTGTATTATTTTCTCTTTTCATATGACATAATCCCGCATAAGGCCCCCGAAATTGCCTTAAATCGGAAAATTATATGCATTTTTTCAAATTAAATACTTTTTTCTATTGACACCGGGGGGGGGGTATGGTATACTTTAATCAGCCCGATCAAAAAACAACAAAGCGCGTCGGTCGTTGTTTGATTATAGTATACACTGATTTTTATAAAAAATCAAGAGGCAATATTTGTTACGATTTGTTACGTTTGTATTTTATCAATAAAAGTTCGTTTTCAGACAAGAAACATTGTGATATGATAAATTCAGACAAGAACTTTTGTGGTATGATGCATACAGTAAAAAAGCGGGGGTGGATATGAACGCAAACCGTTCGGAAAAAATAAAGACAATCATACTGATTGTGCTCACGGTATTGTTGTTGCCCGTGCTCATCGTCAATCTTACGCTCATCGTCAAGGGCAGTCTGAACAGCGAAACGCCGCCCGACGTGTTCGGCATCGCGCCGCTTGCGGTCACGTCCGGCTCCATGTCGGGCGAAAACGAGGACAGTTTTGACGAGGGCGCGCTCATTTTCGTGCGCTTGCTCGACGAAGAGGAGATTGCCGCGCTGGAAACGGGCGACATCATCACCTTTGTTTCGTCGGACGTGTATGTCACTCACCGCATCATCGCCGTCAACCGCGACGCGGGCGGCAGCGTCATTTCCTTCGTCACGCAAGGGGACGCCAACAACACGACCGACGGCGCTATTCCGATTGAAAACGTCATCGGTCAATGTGTGGGGCATGTGGCGGGCCTGGGCGGTTTTGCCATCTTCATGCAGACGCCCGCGGGCATTCTCGTCATCGTCGGGGTCCCCGTGCTCCTCTTCATCGCCTATGATGTTTTGCGCATTTACCTGCACAATCGCCGCGTTCGCGAAGAGGAGAGCAGGGAAATGCGGGAAAAGGACGAGGAGATCGAACGCCTGCGCGCACAGCTCGGCGCACGAAATGCGGCGGAACAATCCCGCGGCGACGCGGAAGATCCTTCTTCCCGTGCATGAAAAATCGGCGTAAAGCTCGTTCCGACTCCACACGCGGAACGGATTTACATAATAAAAAAATCAAAACAGGAGAATGAAAATGACAAAGAAAAAGGGTATTGCATCCAAGCTGTTTTTGCTCGTTGTCTTGCTGACGCTCATCAGCTGCTGCTTCCTCGGCAGCACCTTTGCGCGTTACATAAGCACCGGGGGCGGCACCGCCACGATGCAGGTGGCAAAGTGGTCGATTAACGTTGCCAATGAAGAAGGCGGAGATATGACTACCGCCGTATTCGACAAACTTTCCCCCGCTATGGAAGAGTATAAGTCCACGCCTCGCACGAATTCCACGGGCAAAGTACTCGTCGCGACCATCACCAATACCGGTGACGTTGACGCGCTGGTGTCGTTCACTGTCGGCGATGCGGAGTTGAAGGGCCCCGAAGGAGCGGAAATCAGCGATTGGGGTTCTTACGGCGAAACCGTCATTCAGGGGCTGTTCAGCATCGCGCTTTACACCAACACGGCGGACAATGCGGGCGGTGCGACCGAATATAAACCCGGAGAAACCGCAGCGATCAAAGTGGCGGCAACGATCGGCGCGCTGTATGTCTATGCCGAAGTGACCTGGACGTCCGATGATGACTCTGTTTCCGGAGCCGAAGCAGACGCGCGCGACACTTGGGTCGGTCAGAACGTGGAGTCCGTTGCTTACGCGCTCACGTATACCGCCGTACAGAAAAGCGAAAAGCCTTAACGCATAAAAGCGTAAACGAAGGATGATCTTTGCCGCGCCCGCCGTGTGTGGGCGTCGCGGCGCGGCAAAGAAAAATTTTTGTTTGGTCATAATCCGAAAGGAAAAAATCGGGAAATTATGGGGCAAAGTCCGCAAGGCTTTGCGTGAGAGAAAATAAGGAACGTTCGGAGACAAGATATGTTTTCGGAAGAAAGAAAAAATTTTGAAAATTACGGGGAAACGGGAGAGAGATATGCCGGAGAAAGAAAATTTTCGACAAGAGAATAACGGGGCGTACGCCCCCGACGGCATGCAAGCATCGCCCGTTTCGTCGAAGTCTGTGATAAAGGCGCAAAACGGTCAGTCCGTTTCCATCGACGTGAACGGAAAATTCCCGGGCGCGGTGGCGATCGACATCAATGCCGATGCCGCCGGTGTGGCCGTCGGCGTGCAGGGCAAAGGGCAACAGCCCGCCATGCCTGCACCGATGCCCATGCCTGCACCGATGCCCATGCCTGCACCGATGCCTATGCCGACGGCACCCATGTCCGCGGCGGCGCCCGCGGCCGTGCCGCAAATGCCGCCTCAAATCGCGGCCGTGCCCGTGTCTGTTTCCGTGTCTGCGGATGAGACGGCGGAAGGGGCAGACACATCTGCGGGGACGGAAAAAGACGGTCGGTCCGTTTCGCCGCGGCCGCTGTTGCCGTCGGGAACGGACATTGCGCTTCCCGTGCGGGGCAAAGTCGTCAATCGCCGCGGGGAAAAGATCGGAAAAATCCGCAATGCGGGATTATATGATCGGAAAGGTGCCCCCCGCGGGGAATTTTACAAAGACGGCGGCAACGTATTTCTGTACAGACAGCAGAAAAAAGCGGCATACGTCGATAAGAACGACAATATATTCACGCTGGCCAACGAATATGTCGGCACCATCCGTCGGTTTCGCTGGCTGGCCGTGTTCGTCGTTGCGCTTATTCTATTGCTCTGCACGGTCACTTCCGTGGCGTTGAGCGCGTATTACATAGCGGCATCGGGCTGGTATGCCCCCGTTCTGTTCGTGGCGACGGAAGACGGAGAGAGCTGGCAGGACGAGGAAAAATTGCCCGTCTTTGCCAACGAAATTTTCGGCAATGCGACGGTAATGCCGGGGATGCAGGGAAATTACCGCTTCGTGTTTGAGAACCGCAACGAAGACGCTCTGACCTATTCGCTGACGTTCGGCGAAGAAAACGAATATGACATAGAGATGGTCTATCGGCTCAAGCGCGACGGCGCTTATGTGTCGGGTGCGGAGAGTTGGGTTTCGGCGACGGAACTGAAAACGGAAGGATTGACGATCGAGCCGCATTCCTCGACTGTTTTTGAACTGCAGTGGTATTGGCGGGACAACGACGAGGCGGATACGGCGGCGGGCGAAAGCGGTGCGGTGTACACCCTGCACATTTCGCTCTCGGCGCAAGTGGATAAACGGAATTGACATGGGGAAAGTATACGGTATTTTCAAGACGATCCTGCGCGCCCTTCTCATCGTCGCGGTGGGCGGATTGCTTGTTTACAACGTTTATATACTGATCGCGCGTTCGGTGTTCGGCAACGGCATGCCCGCGGTGTTCGGGGTTTCCTTTGCGACGGTGGTCTCGGGCAGTATGGCCGACGAGATTGAGATCGGGGATTTCATCGTCGTACAGGAACAGGAGGAATATTACACGGGCGACGTCATCACCTTTTACGACGCGGAGAGTCAAAGCTACATCACGCACCGCATAATCCTTGTATCGGGCGACAGCTATGCGACCAAGGGCGATGCGAACAATGCGGCGGACGATTTCACTGTGCCGAAGGAAGCGGTCGTGGGCAAGGTCGTGGCGGTTTGGAAAGGGTTCGGCAACGTCGTGACCTTTCTGCAGAGCCCGTTGGGATTGTTCTGTGCAATCGGCGGCGGTATCGCCGTCTGGATTTTACTCGATATTGTGACGGAGGTCGTGCAAAAAAAGCAAGATGGACGAGAAAATGGTGGGGAATCAAAAAATTAAAAAATTGCCCGTCGTCAGGTATCTCTGTTATTTATTGGTCGTCAGCATTTTGTTTACGGGCGTAACGTTTTCCCGTTACGTCGGATCGACGAGCGGGGACACGACGGCGCTTTTGAGCCGCTTCGTGTGCTCTTACCAAATCGGCGATATGTCGTCGGTTATTTTTGCCAATGCCGATTATTGGGTGACGGGTACGTCGGGTAACGTTATTTCCATGAATACCCCGCGCAGCGTTCGTTTTACGGTGAGGAATTACACATTGAATGCGGACGGCCAAGCGGACCGCATTTCGGATGTCGATCTGGAAAGCACGTTGCGTTTCTATGCCCCCGCCGAGTTCGCGGGCAACCTTGCTTTGCAGATCGCCGAAGTGGATGCGGGCGGCGCATACATCACCCAAACGCCGCAATATGTCATCCGTGATTTTGTTTACGGCCCTTCCGTTGAAGGGGAGAAGCCCACGACTTTCATAACGTGGGAAGAGGGCGAAACCTTAACGACCACTTCCACGGCAACGGGCGGCTATGGCGCCCGCAAGGACATTGACGACGAGACCTTGCAGATGAGCGGCAGTTTTTCGGGCGTTGCGGACGCGCACACGGGCACGGTCAGTGCCTGTTGCACCGATACGGGAAACAGCCTGACGATCACCGCGACCATGCAGGAGGCGAATTACAGCGTCGGGTTCAGACGGTACGGGAAAACCGAGAGCGAAGGCGCAACCATGCTCTACTTGGATTGCAGGAAAGAGGTCCCGTTCTATACGATCGACATACAGTTGCCCGAAATGCATTTTGATGCCGGCGAGGCACAGGAACGCACGTTCGTGCTCTTCCTCACCACGGTAGAACGGACGTTTGATTCGTCCGTGGTCGGCAGTACGGATCAAGCGACCGAATGGACGCAAAAGATGAACGGTCTTCTTGTCACCCCGCAGAATAAGGACGACAAAAAGATGTTTGACGATGCATTGGTCACGGGGTATCACTTCGATCAGGAAGCGCAGGTGTTTTCCTGGGAAAACGGCAAGTATATCGCCACGGGCGAGCATACGACGGTGCGCATTCAAAAGACATATGATTATGAAAACGGCGGCGCGGTCATGTCGTATTCTCACGTTGCGCCGTTGTCGGAAGGCGCGGCGTCCGTCGTGCACCCGATCGTGGATTTTTACGATGGGCAGAATACTGTCCAGTCGGACCTTGACCATTCGAGCATTACAAAGGTGCATGGTTATCACGGACAATGTGCCAACGGTGGTGCGAGCGGGTATATTTCCTTCGCCGATCTGCCTGACAGCCCCTTTTACAAGACGTATACCGACCAAAGTGCGGATACGGACGGAACGCAGAAACAACTTACCGTTAAGGAATTGCTCAGCAAGGGATATTCCAGCCGCCTGAACGTTCTGTTCGTACAGGCGTCGCAGTCGGCAGAGGAGGGCACGCCATGAAAGAGAGAACGCGGGTCTTATTGTTGGAACTGTTCCTTGTCGCTCTCATCGTCACGTCGTTGGGGGTAGCCTTCACATACGGCCGTTTTTCCGAAGAAATGCCCTCGACGGGCGGCAGTTACGAGAGCGATATAGAGTACATTGTTTCCAACGAGATCGAAGTTTCCAATCATATAGAATTCATTCAGGCAATCGAAAACGGCTATACGAACATCATCATTTCCGACCATGCGGACGAATCGCTGGTCATCACGGCCGGCGTGACGGACGTCGGCGTCGATTTGATCCTCAACCTGAACGGACATCAGATCATCCGCAACAGCCGCGAACCCATTCTGAACGTGGAAAACGGCGTGCGTCTGACAATCATCGATACGTCCGAGGGGAAAAACGGCTCTTTCTATAATCCCGTCGGCAGTGTGTTGCAGATCAGCGGCGGCACGCTCACCGTTTCGGACGGTGTTTTTGAAAGCGGTCCGCGCAAAGAGGAGTATTATTCCAGCGGCGATTCTGCAAAACACGGCACTTTGTCGGATCCCGTAACCACGACGGTATACATAAAAAATACGGACAATACCGCCTATGTTGCGGAAACAGAGTCAAGAGACATGCCCACCATTGCACCGGGGACATCGAGTGCCGGTCTGACCAACGGCAATATATATCTCGATACCGGGTATGCGTCCGATTATATGACGGACGATTATGACAATGAATATATCACTGCCGACACCTACCTCTATTACGTTGCGGAAGGGCAGGAAATAGAAGCCATTGCCGCCGATCCCGGTCGCGCCGATTTTTACTATACGTATCCCGACGGCGAGGGGCAGGAAATCACGGTGTACGGCTATAATAACGTAAAAGGCTCTTCCGTGGGGGATGCGAACTATGCCGCCGTTTCCATGCAGAGCGGAAACATGTACGTCCGCGGAGGGGAGTTTCGTTCTTACTTCGGACAGTCTTCGACGTACGGCGTCTATGCCGAGGGCGGATATATGTCCGTGGAAGGCGGCAGTTTTTCTTCGATTGAAGCGGGGGTGTGTATCCGATGTAACTATACGGCCATTTCCGCCACGGAATATTTGCGCATAACATCGGGTAATTTCCGTTCGGAATGGGGCGACACCGTACAAGTCGACGGCGGCCGATTGGCCCTTTCGGGCGGCTCTTTTGAAAAGGATGCCAGCACTGTGCCGTCCGAAAGCGGTCTGACGGCCGGCGGGGCCATTCGCGTCACGAGCGGGGAGCTGGACGGCGCGGGCGCGTCCGATCTTCATTTTTCCCTGAAAGGTTCCGATTTGTACGGCATCTATATCGACGGCGGTGAAGCCGTTCTGAACGATGCCGAGTTCGCCTTTGGTGAAAATACGCAGAACAATACGGGTATTTATGCCTTGAGCGGATCGGTCGAGGCCTCCGATTGTGTTTTTACGTTGCCGAGCGCGTCAAGTTACGGTATTTTTTCGACGGGCGACGACGTGAACAACAGGATCGTTGCAAACGGCTGTGTTTTCCGCATGACCGGCGAAGAGAGTACGGGCGTTTCCGCGCACAGCGGCACGATCACTCTGGGCGGCACGTCTGCCAATCCGTACAGCCTGTTCTACATTGAATATGTCCGCAATTGTTACGGCGTTTTGGCTGATAACAGCGGAACAGGTTCGGCGGCAGGCGGGATCACCGTCAACGTCGATTCCGCACAATTTTTCATGGGACAGAGCCATCCCGCGGACGGCAACGGCAACGATTTTAACGGCGCGGGTATATATCTCAACGCAACCGATTCCGTCGTCAATGTGAAGGACGGACTGTTTATCACGGCGGGAAGAGGCTGCAGCGGTGTCTATGCCAGACAGGGCTCCGTGCAGCAAACGGGAACGGACTCCAAACTCGTCATCGTTACGGGCGCCGTTTATACGGAGTATCAGGCCGGCGGGAAAGCTCAAAACGGTAAGTGGATATACTTCCCGCAGGAAAGTTCGGACTATGTCGCAGGTGTTTCGTTGGCGGTGGAGACAGCCAAAGCGCAGTACAGTTACGGCATTTTCACGACGGCGGGCACAGTCAGTCTGGACAGTGCCTACATCGCGGTGTACAGTGACCAGGCCTGCGGCATCCGAACGGGTGAAGCGGGGCAGGGCGGCGCGGCGGGCGCGGGCGGCAGCTTGACGGCAACGACATTGGACATTGATGTGCGGACGAGCGAAAATACCGTAGGAAGCACGGGAAAAGTTACGCTCTCGACGACGGCAATCAGCACGCAGAACGGCAACGTTACGTTGGGAACGGCGAACATCAACACCGATGCTCTCGGCATCACCGCACAGGGCGGCAACGTCATTGTAAATGCGGGGTTGACGTTGAATTCTACCCGCGCGACGGCGATCTATGTCAACGGCGGAAGCTTGCAGATCGCGGGCGGCACGGCCGATTCACCCATCACAATCACTTCTCAAATCGACGCAAATTGCGTCTGGGGCGCCTCCGGCGCGACCGAACCTTATTCCTATGACGGCATATACGTACACGGCGGTTCGTTCGTCTCTTCCGGCACGCTCAACCTGACGCATACAGGCATCCAAAACGATGACCAATATGAGAGCAATTATTGGCAGAACAATGCCAATACGCTCTACCGCGATTTTATCGTCAAGAGTTATGCCGTGCGCGTCGAATCGAGCGCGACGGCCGACTCGACGGTGCGTATTCTCGATAAAGCAATAATCACGAACAGCGTGGGCGGCGGGGTATATGTCGGCGTTTCCGACGATGCAGGCGGGACGGGCGGCAGAAAGGTTACGGTGCAGCTCGGTGCCGCCGATTCCACGGACTACCCGTCCATTAAAACGACAGGAACGACAACCTACGGCACGTCCGTTTCGATCAGCGGCGCGGATTCCAACTGGGCGTACAGGCAAAGCCGGACAGGCGGGCACGCCGTGGAAGTCGCGGGCGGAACGCTGACCATTTACGGCGGGATGTATTCCGCGGCGATGGGCAACGGCATCCTCGTCAAGGACGGCACGGCAAACGTGTACGGCGGCAATTTCAGCGGCAACGATTCTTATGGCACCACCGTTGCGGGCGTCGCGGCGTCCTATGCCTTCAAGGTGTACGGCGGCACCGCCAATGTGTATGCCGGCACATTCGGTGCAAACAGTTCGGGCAGCGGCGCGTTCGTCATGGGCAATTCAGCAGACGACATGGGGCATGCCAACATTTACGGCGGCAGATTTGTCGTCAACGGTCAGGCCGGGTTCAGTGTCTATAAGTATGCGAACATTCTGTTCGCTCCGCGCGGCGGGGAGACTGGTCAAGGGGAGGACATAACGGTATCCGGAAATGCGGCGGGCATCGCGGTTGAAACGACGCAGGCGATTGAAGGAACAAATTGTGCCGTACGCATCGAGATCAAAGGGGGAGATTTCCGCAGTACGGGATCGGGCGGCGGCTATGACGGCATCTGGTACAGCAATCCGAACGCATCGCTCATCATCAGCGGCGGCACGTTCACCGGTTCGGCCCGTTCGGGGCTTTGGTTCCAGCAGACGCCGAATACGGGCAAGGTCAGTCTTTCGGGCGGAACGTATGTCCGTGCGGGCGGGAACAGTCCCATCGGCGGATCTTATTCGGAATCGGCCGTTTTGGCGAGCGGATGTACGATTGACAAGTCAAACGGAAACAGCTGGACGATTTCTTAAAGGACTGTTCCGTGTCGTCTCGGCAATGCGGCAATTCCGAAACATTGGCTTTTTGCGGTAAAAATTTCTCGGCATAGAACGGGCGTACCGATAAGGTGCGCCCGTTCTCGTGTGAACACCGAACCAAAGCGGAGATTTTTTCATATTGTGACAGTATGGAGGTACATACAATTATGTTTCATGATATGGAGGAATGTTACAATCGGCTCAAGGATTACGGTCCCGAGCCGTATGTGACCGACGTGGCTTGCGCGGCGATGAAGAATACCTTTTACCGCAGGGCGCTTTGGACGGGATCGAAATTACAGATGACGCTCATGCAGATCGATGCGGGCGACGACATCGGTCTGGAAGTGCATCCCGACGTCGACCAATTCATTATGGTTATATGCGGTTGCGGCGTAACGACGCTGGGGAAATCGCGCGACGCGCTGACATGCAAGACGCCCGTAAAGAGCGGGTATGGGGTATTCGTTCCCGCGGGGACATGGCACAATCTCATCAATTGCGGGGGGGCGCCGATGAAAATTTTCACGATTTATGCCCCGCCCGAACACGCGCTCGGAACCGTGCATCCGACCAAGGAAATCGCCGCGGAAGAGGAACACGGCTGACGTTTCGTGTCTTTTAGCAAAAAAAAGTTTTTGTCTGTTTTTGCTGACGGTTGATCCATGAACGCCCGCCCTGACCATATGGTCAGGGCGGGCGTTCATCTTGAAAGATTTACCCGACGTGGCAGGCACCGTTTTTGACTGTACGAGAAAAAACCGATATTGACAAACAAATATGTTCATGTTATAATAAAAAAAATTAACGGAAAAAACCGCCTGCCGCATTCTCCTTTCAGTGACTTGTGGTCAGAGTGGTGCAAATCGTGCGGATCGTCGGGGTTTCGCGCATAATTGTCGCCGATGGCTCGGAGGGACGCCGCGGCGGACGGATAAAAAATGAGAACGATAGAAAAACGAAAAGGGAAGCGGGGAGGAAGAAAGAATGGTCAGCATTGCAATCGTGGATGATGAAGCGTCGGCGCGCAGAAAATTACGGGAGTGTTTCGTTTTTCTGGAGTCGCAGGTACGGGAGAGTTTTCAGATCGACGAATATACGGACGCCGCTCAGTTTTTTATGCGTTTCGACAGTCAATATAACATCGTTTTTTTGGACATTGAAATGCCCGATATGGACGGTATGACCGCGGCACGGAAACTGCGCGAGCTGGACAAGACGGTCACGGTTATTTTTGTCACCAATTCGGCGCGGTATGCCGTGCAGGGATATGAAGTGGACGCGCTCGATTACATCGTTAAGCCTGTGGATAAATATGCCTTTCTGCTCAAGATGAAGCGCGCGCTTGCGCGCGTTGCCCGCCGCAAAGATGCCAACATCATGCTCAAGACCAACGACGGGTTTGAATGTCTGCAGATTTCTCACATTAAGTGTTTGGAAGTACAGGGGCATTACGTCATATATCATACATATTACGGTGATTATCCCATTTACAGCACGCTTTCCGCGGAGGAAAAGAAATTACCTCCGTCGCAGTTTGCAAAGTGCAACCGCAATTACGTCGTCAATCTTCGGTATGTCGAATCGGTGCGGGACGGTGCCTGTGTGCTGGCGGGGCAGGAATTGGACATCAGTCGCCCGCAGAAAAAGAAGTTCATTCAGGCACTGCAAAATTATATGCGGGGAGAGGGGATATAAAAGATCATGTACGATTACGGAAGTTGTATCTTTGTTTTTCAGATTTTTATCGCCGAGTTTGTGTTTCTGTACTCCTATCCCAAGCGGAAACATTTCGTCTGGCGGGTGCTTGCGGGCATGGCGGTAATCATTGCTCTTGCGGGGTTTTACCCCATGCCGTCCTGGGCGTATCGCAGTCAGATATACATGTTTTTTAAGTATATCCTGCTTTTCGTGATTACCGTGGCATATCTTGCATTTTGTTTCAAAGTGCGGCCCATCGCGCTCATATCGGCTTGCGTGTCGGGTTATGCCTTGCAACATTTTTCCTATCAGATCATGAAATTGGTTGCGCTCACGCCCCTGTTGGAGGGGGCGGGGATTGGCAGCAGCGCGCGGGAACACCTTCTCGAATTGATGATCTTCCCCGTTACTTATCTTTTGGCGCTTCTGTCCTTCGGACGGTTGGCGGCGAAACATGAATTTTATAAGAATTACGACATACGGCTCATTCTTGTTTCGATCTTTACGATCTTTGTCTGTCTGGTCATCAACCGTTTTGCGCGGCAGAGCGCGTCCGGCGACAACGCGCAGGCGGCGGTCATCGCCAATTCGCTCTATGCGGCGTCCTGCTGCCTGTTGTCTCTCTTCATCAGTTATAACCTGCACGCGTTGAGTATTTCCAGGGCGCAGAACGAGACGTTGGAGCGCATCGGTTATGAGGAACGGCGGCAGTACGAATCGAGCAAGAAGAACCGCGAACAGCTCAATGTCAAATATCACGATCTGAAACACGTGCTTTCTCTGCTGGACGGCAAAGGGAACACAGAGGAGTTGCGGCAGTACCGCAAGATACTCGAAGAGTACGACAGCGAGATCCACACGGGCAACGAAACGCTGGACATCATCGTCAACGAAAAGGCGGACGTCTGCCGCTCGGAGGGCATTTCTCTCACCTTTCTGGGCGACGGAAAACTGCTTTCGTTCGTCAGTCAGTACGACATTTATTCTCTGTTCGGAAACATTCTCGACAATGCCATCGAGGCAGTGCAGAAAATCGGGGACGCACAGAAGAAGATCATTTCGGTGACGATTGAATCGCAGGGGGATTATATCGCCGTCAATGCCATCAATTATTTTGTCGGTGGTCTCCGTTTTTCGGACGGACTTCCCGCCACGACCAAAACAACCAACGTCGAATCGCACGGGTACGGCACCAGAAGCATCAGCCTGATTGCCGAGAAGTACGGCGGGGAAGTGCGCTTTTCGGCGCAGGACGACGTGTTTGACCTGACTGTATTCCTCATGAGAAACCACGTGGCGCGCGCATAAGCGCGAACGGACGCGCATATCTTGGTGCGGTTGTCTTTGTGCGTCGATAAAATTGTTTTTTACGTCCTCCGCGGATGACCGCGGAGGATATTTTTCTGCACGCAGGGGAGTGAAGCACGCAGTTTTTTGCGTGTTTTCTTTCATTCCGACCGCCGCCCGCAAACATTTTGCGGGCGGCGGTTTTGTCCCTTTTGCCTTGCGTTTTACGGCGGGTTCGTGACGGCGTTACGGAAAAAAATTACAATTTATGCGAAATTTGTACAATTTATTCTGTTTTCGTGAAAAGACGGAAAAGCATGATATACTGACGGCAAAGACGAAGAAAGCGGGAGAATATCCGCCGCTCGTCCAAAGAAAGAGGGGGGAGGAAAAAGAAAAAATTTACGGAAAGTAGGAAGGTAAGCAAACGCAGGCATTGAGCTTTCCGCCGTCGTCGGACGGTGAGGAGGTCGGAAAAAAATAATAAAAGGAGTTAGGTAAGATGGAAAAGAAACAAGGAATTTTCCAAAAAAAGAGCTATGGGTTCTATGTATCTGCCGTCGTCGTTCTTCTGACGATTGTCACCATGCTTGTCTATATCGACGCATACGGTTCCAATGAAAGATACATTTCCTGGCTCGGAGTAGGCTTTATGATCGCGGGCGTCGTTCTCGGCGTTGTGCTGTCCCTGCTCAATCTCGGCGATTGGGCGACGGCGGCCATGGCGATCTGCAACTTTGTCGGTCTGATGCAGTACATAACGAAGATATACAATTATGTCGTCATCGTTATGGTCGGCATCGACATCAACACGCTCAGCACGCAGTTCATCTCGTGCACGGTGCTTTTCTCGCTGTTGACGGTATTGAGCATCGCAAACATCTTCTTCAAACAGGCCAAGACCAAGGAGGAACTTGTAAAATGAACGTTGTATTGAAATTACAGAAAGCGGCGATCACCGTAACGGGCGTCGTGTTCGGCGTCATGATGACCGCCACGCCTATTTTGTGGTCGAACGAAGATACCATTTCCAGTTTTCTCGAACAGCCCAACGCGATCATTGAAACGGTGGGCGACAAGAAATACACGGCAGACGAGCTGGAATATTATAAATCTTCCTTCAAGAGCATCAAAGAACTCGTCTATAACGGTTTCCGGGTACAGGAACAGGAGCAGGCGGAAGGTACCGTTCTGTTGAAGAACGACAATAACGCGCTCCCGCTCGCCAAGGGCAGCAATGTCAGCGTGTTCGGCGTAACGGGCGCATCGCCCTTCTACGGCGCTTCCGGTTCGGGCGGCATCAACACGTCCGAGGCCATCGGCTGGTATGACGCTTTCCGCGGCTATGCGCACACCAATCCCGACGCACCCAAAGAAAACGTCAAGGGCGATACGCTGTTGAATATCAACGAGACACTTGCGACGGACTATCAGAACTGGATTAACAAGAACTCCGCGACTTATAACGCGGCTTATGTGCCTTCCAGCAGCGTGAGCTCGGTCAACATCGGCGACGTGCCCTGGAACGTCGTGCAAACGTCGGCGGGATACGGAGAAGTTGCTTCTTACGGCGATGCGGCGATCTACATCATCAAGCGTACGGGCGGCGAGGGGTATGACCTTCCCGCGACCAGCGGCAAGAGCGCGCAGTACGGCAACGAAAACAACCAATACGTTTCCACCAACGACGGCACGAACGGCGATTATCTGCAGCTCAGCCCCACGGAAATCAGCGTCCTGAACGGACTGAAGGAGCTTAAAGAACAGGGAACGATCCAAAAGATCGTGCTCGTACTGAACATGGCAAGCACCATTCAGCTCGACTTCCTGCAAGACGATACCTATGACATCGACGCCTGTCTGTGGACGGGTTCGGTCGGCGAAGTCGGCACGGTTGCCGTTGCCAAACTTCTGACGGGCGAATACAACTTCAGCGGCGGCGCCTCCGCCACGCTGTGGAGCGATCACCTCATGAACCCCGTGAACAACAACTTCATGGACCAGAACTATTTCTTTACCTATGAGGATGCCTATGACGGGGCGCACTATTACGACGTTGCCAACGTCGCCCTGACCAGCCAGTATCAGTCCTCCTTCACGACTTACACGGTCTATCAGGAGGGTATGTACCTCGGTTATCGCTACACGGAAACGCGGTACGAAGACTATGTCACGGGTCGCGCCAACGCCGGCAATTACGACTATGACGAAGTGGTTGCCTATCCGTTCGGATATGGGCTCAGCTACACGACGTTCTCCTTCTCGGACATGAAAGTTACCCACGGCAACGGGGAATATACCGTTTCCCTCAAAGTCACCAACTCGGGCGAAGAAGACGGGAAAGTGCCCGTACAGATCTATGTGGCGAAGCCTTACGGCGACTATGCGCAGAAGAACGGCGTGCAGGTGCCGTCCGTCGAGCTCATCGATTTCGGTAAGACGGGCGTCATCAAGGCGGGTACTTCCGAAAATATCGAGATCACCTTCGACGAGAGCCTGTTCGCTTCCTATGACGCTTACGGCGCAAAAACCTACATCACGATGGAAGGGGATTATTACCTCATCGCGGCGCAGGATGCACACGAAGCGGTCAACAACCTGCTGGCGGCAAAGGGATATACGCCCGCGAATACCGACGGCAGAATGGACGCCGAAGGCAATGCTGACCTGACGGCAAGATTCGGATATTCGTTTGATAAAGATACGTATTCCTACACGGAAGACGGCTATCCCGTCACCAACCGTTTCGATTTCGCGGACATCAACCTGTATTCCGGCAGAGGCAACAACCATGTCGAATATTACAGCCGTGACAATTGGAGCAGCATTCAGATGCCCGAAAGAACGCAGGACGGCACGCTCGTCAAGCACAATGCAGAGCTTTCCATGACGCAGCAGATGGTTACCGAAATGAGGGACCAGATGGACGCCGGAAAGGTCATCAAGACGGATGAAAGGGCATACCCCACTTACGGTGCGACACAGGATCTCAAATTGATCGACCTGAAAGACGTCGGTTATGACAACCAGCTGTGGGATGATCTCCTGGATCAGCTGACCTGGGAAGAAACGGTGGAACTTTTGTCCAACGGCAGACATAAGACGATTTTCGTGGAATCGGTCACCAAGCCTTCCACAGGTGATGAAAACGGCCCCAACGGTTTCAGCCAGACCTATACTTATAAGAACGAAGCCGGTTCTCGTTGGAGCGGCCCGACCAATCCCTATGCGGAACGCGTCGGCGGTTTTGCCGAGGACGGTGAAACGTATATCCCCGATCCCGATATTGAAAACGGATACACCACGACGGGCTTCTCTTCCAACGGCGTCCTTGCGGCGACCTTTAACAAAGATCTCGCCCGTAAGGTCGGCGAACAGATCGGCGAAGAAGGTCTGTGGGCAGGTCAGGCAGGTCTGCTCGGCATCGGTCTCAACATTCAGCGCAGCCCGTATGCAGGCAGAACGGCGGAATATTACAGCGAATGCGGCACGTTGTCCGGGCTCATCGGCGCGCCCGAGATTGCGGGCATCGAGTCCAAGGGCGTACATTGCTTCATCAAGCACGCCGCAATGAACGAGTGCGAAACCGCCCGTCACGGCGTCTGCACTTGGGCGAACGAGCAGAGCATGCGTGAAATTTATTTCCGTCCCTTCGAGATGGGTATCGTGGACGGCGGATCCTTCTCCGTCATGACTTCTTTCTCCCGTATGGGTACCGTGGCGGTTGCCAACAGCGTGGAATTTGCACAGTGGCTCCGCAATGAGTGCAATCTCCCCGGCATCATCGAAACCGACTGCGCAGGCGACATGACCGACGGTGCGCACGGCGAAGCCTATGTTTCCAGAATCGTCAACGTCTATACCCGCGCGACCGACCTCAACGAGTACAACTATGGTGACTCCGATCCCGATTACACGGGCGGCAAATATAATTATGCTTACTTTGCGCCCGGTAACGCCAACGGTAACTTTGGTGAGCTCGCATGGTCGATGAGAGATGCGGCAAAGAGAATTCTCTATCATACCGTTACCTCCAACGCCATGAACAGCTATTCTTCCAACACGGTCATCACGCGTGTCACGCCTCCTTGGGAGATTGCGGTAATCACGGTGAACATTGTTTCCGGCATACTTCTCTTCGCTTCCGTGGCATGGCTGTTCGGCAGCATCGTGGCGGATAAGAAGAAATCCAAAGCGGCCTGATCACTCTTTCCGCCTTTAAAGCGGCGGAAACGGGAAGAATGTCCAATCCCATCCGGCGGCGTTCCGTGCAAATCGCCTTCCTCTTTGCGCGGAACAACGGCGTCGGTGAATCACAGAAAAAGATATGAAACCGTTCAACGGTTTCATATCTTTTTTTGCTTTTTTCAGGGATAAATATTTTTTTACGGCAGTGTCGCGCTTCCCGGTTTTTAAGATCCGGCCGCGTAAACGTTCAACATCTGACGGCAGAAAAATCAGGGCATGGTGTCGTTTAATTTCTTTTTTGTGAAATTTTTTCTTCTCTTCTTTTTCCGCTCGGAGCAAAAGAAGAGAAGGGGAGGGCTCTTCTCGGTTTCGTCCGAAAACCGAACGGGAAAAATAAAAAAAGGAAAAAAATCATAAAATAAAGGGATATTGCCCGTATTTTTCGGAATACCCGTTGACAAAAGATAAAAATTATTGTAAAATAAGAATATAAGGCAACTTATAAAATACTTAGGGGATGGAGATTTTAAGATGCGTATAGCAGTGGCTGGTCTTGGGCTGATGGGCGCGTCCCTTGCGCGGGCGCTGAAAGCGAATACCGATTACATTGTCGACGGATGGAACCGCAATCCGGGCGTAACCGATTATGCGGTCGAGCGCGGTTATCTTGACGGCGCGGTGAAAGATTTCACCGAATACGACGTGGTATTTCTGGCTCTCCCGCCCGATGTGACGATGGATTTTCTGGAAACCAAAACGTTTGCGGACAATGCCGTCGTGGCCGACCTGTGCGGGGTGAAAAAGCCCGTCGAGGATGCCGTTTATGCGGAAAAGAGAAGCTATCGTTATGTCGGAACTCATCCCATGGCGGGCAAGGAAAAGGGCGGCATCAAACATTCCTGCCCCGATCTCTTCAAAGGTGCGAACGTCATTCTCACCCGCGGCCGCTACACGGACGAGGACGCACTCAACATCGTCGCGCGTATCTATCGGAAGATCGGTTGCGGCAAGATCCTGCTCTGCCCCGCGGATTATCACGACGCCAAGATCGCTTACACGTCCCAGCTCGCCCACATTGTCTCCAGTGCCTATCTCAAGAGCAAGACGGCGAAGGGCTGTGAAGGCTTTACGGGCGGCAGTTTTCAGGATATGACCCGCGTCGGCGGCGTGGACGAGGAGATGTGGACGCAACTCTATTTCCTCAACGAAGAAAATCTCATCGGCGAACTCGAAACTCTGATCGCCAATTTGGGACAATATCTCTCCGCACTCAAAGACGGCAACGAAGAAAAGATGAAGGAACTTCTGCGCGAAGGCAGTGCCGTGCGCAACGCGCTGAAATGCTATAAGGATTGATTTTGACCGAACAGACTGTGCGTTGTGCCGTCCGCATCCTTTCCGAAACGGACGGAAAAAAAACCGTTTTCACGTCGGAAGGCAGGCTGTCGCGCCTGCAAGGCGGGGTACGGCTGACTTATCCCATGGAAAACTCTCTCGTGACCCTTGAAACGGGCGAGGAGGGCGTGTCCATGCGCCGCGAAGGGGACGTTTGCTTGCGCTTGCGTTTTTGTGCGGGCGTTTGCACGGCGGGAGAAATCGGTCTGTCGCGGGATGCCGCGGGGAAAGTGGGCGTTTTCACCGAAAAAGCCGAGAGCGTGCTGACGGAAGAAAACGGAGCCTTGAAAAAGTTAACCATTTTATTGGAATATGTCCTGTCCTTTCCGGGCGGCGCGGATGAAGCGGTAAAGCTCCGTCTGACGGCCGAGCGGAAGTAAAGGAATCAGAGGACGGGACCAAAAGGAGTTTTTGAACAAGTCACTATGAAAATACAGTATCTGGGACATTCCTGTTTTGTTCTGACGGAGAGCACCGGCACGACGGTCGTCACCGATCCTTACGGAAAGATCGGTTTTTCCGTTCCCGCAGTGCGGGCGGACGTCGTTACCGTCAGCCACCAGCACTATGACCACAACAACGTCGCGGCGGTGGAGGGACATCCGCTCATTATCGATAAGGAAGGGTTCTACACGTTCGACGGCGTGGAAGTAACGGGCATTAAGAGCTTTCACGACGACGAAGGCGGCGCCGTCCGCGGAGAAAATATCATCTTCAAATTCCGCATGGACGGATTGGATGTCTGTCATCTCGGCGACATCGGCGAAAGTTGCACGGCGGAACTGCTCGAACAAATTCTGCCCATCGACATCCTGCTCATTCCCGTGGGCGGAAAATATACCATCGACGGGGAACAGGCGCGGGAATATGTGGACAGGATCATGCCGTCCATCGTCATTCCCATGCATTATAAGACCAAAGATCTGAATATGGACATCGAAAAGCCGGACGATTTTGTCGATTCGTTTGAGGACGAAGAAGTAGAAAATTGCGAGGACGGCGGCATCGAAATATTCCGCGACGATCTCTCGGGAGATTGTACGAAAATGATTTTGATGGAACGCATAAAGACTGATGGCGATAAATGATCTGATCAGGGCATACAGCGAATACCTTGATTCTTTGAATATCCACGTTTTGCGCAATGTGGCGCGGCGCGTGGGGGTCTATAAACCGACTGACGGAAAGAAAGACAATCTCATTGACCGCACGGTCTCCGTGTTAATCGGCGCCGTTCCGCCCGTGCCGCAGTCCAAACGCGGCGCGCCGCTCAAAGACGACAGCCTCGATCCGAAATATATGCGCCGTCTTGCAGAGATACGCGAAGAACAGGAGCTGAAAAACGCCGACGTTTCTTATCGGAACGTAACGGGCGTACGGAGCGGAGAAGTTGTTTGCGAAGAGGAATACGACAGTCCTTTGCGGATGGGCGTTCTCGAATTGCAGACAGGTGGCAGCGGCGTTCTGCGCTTTGACCTTTGCGGAAAAAATGCCGAAAAAGATGCGTTTGTTTCGGCGGAAAACATCCGCCGTTTTTCCCTTCGGGAAGGGGATTACGTCGTGGGGACGGTTTCCATGCGCGGAGAAAACATGCCCGTTCTGGAAAAAGTACTTTCCGTCAACGAACGGACGGATTATTTGACCCGCGGAAAATTTGAAGAATTTCCCGCGTCCTATCCCGAAGAAAAAATCGAACTTTCAGCGGGCGACGCCCGCCTTTCGTTGCGTCTGGCGGATCTGTTCTGCCCGATCGGCAAGGGACAGCGCGCGTTGATCGCGGCGCCTTCCGCCGCAGATGCAAGCAATTTTTTGCGCGAGATCGCCTTGTCTGTCCGCAGACAGATTGACGGCGGACGCAATCTCCGTCTTTTGACGTTGTTGACGGATGCCACACCCGAAGAATGCGCGGAATATGAAAGCATTCTTTGTCGGATTGCCGTGGAGTCCTCCGCAGGTTTTGTCTGCACGACCTTTGACAGGAGTGCGCGGGAACATTTGCGCGCGGCAAGATTGCTCTTTGCGCGCGCGGCGCGCCTTGCGGAAATGGGCGAAGACGTAGTTTTGCTCGTCGATTCTCTGACGCGCTTGACTTATGCGGCCAATGCCGCGCTGACCGCATCCGAAGAGGGGCGCGATCTTTCTTGCGGCTTGAACACGGCGGCCTTTGTGCTCCCGAAGAGTTTGTTTTCGACGGCACGGAAATTGCAGGGCGCGGGGAGCGTCACGGTGCTTGCGGCCGTTTCCGTCGGGCGTGACGACGAGGCGGACAGGGCGATCGAATGCGAGTTTGAACGGTTTGCCAACGCGCACATCGTGCTGGACGGCGGGACGCCTGCACAGCCGATCGACCTCAAAAAGAGCGGCACGCTCCGCGCGGAAAAATTACTCTCTGCCGCCGAGGCGGCGTGCGTTCGGACAATCCGTGAAGGCGGACGGGAGGAAGAAGCTGTCAAATGCATGAAGGATACGGTCGACAATGCCGCATTCGTCGCGGCCTTCCGTTGAACAAAATAGAAACAAAAAATAAAATCCTCCGTGAGTCTTGCGGCAGACGGAGGGTTTTGTTTTTTTGAAAACAATTGACGCCGCCGCGCGCATGAATGCGCGCGGCGGCGTGGTTTCTTTGTTTGTCTTGTTTTGCGGCAAAGTCTATCTTTGCTTACAGGTCGGGAAACAGATCCGTTCGTTGTTTCTGAGTGCTGATTATTGCAGGTACTCGACGATTGTGCGGTCGTTTTGCGGCGTTTCCCGTTTTTGTACGGGGTCCTTGGCATAGCCGATCGCCGCCGAGGCGAGGGGACGGAAATCCGCGGGCAGATGCAACGCCTCCTTCAGGGCATCGTTTTTGTCCAAAAAGGGACAAATTCCCTTGACATAGAGATTGGCAAGCCCCAGATCGGTCGCCCGCAACAGCATATGATCGACGAGGCAGGCGGCGTTCTGATGGGCGAGCGCATCGTCGGGCGTGGAAGAGGACACAAGAATAAGTACGGGTGCGCCGTGCAACGGACTGACGTCGGGCACGCGGCGGCAATCGCCATCGATACGGGCGAGAAGTTCTTTGTTCTCAATGACGGTCAGACGCAGTTCGGGGTATTTTTTCAGCCCCACGGGCGCATAGAGCGCGCCCTCGACGATCTTTTCCACAAGTTCCTTCGAAACGGGCGCATCGGAAAAATTCCGTGTCGAAATTCTGTTTTGCATAGCTTTCAAAGTTTCCATGATCACACCTGTTGTTCGATATTTTTTTCTTCTTTTATTTGTTTCTCTCCATCCTTTTTCGCATCATGGCGGCAGAGTAATTTCAAAAGCAGGGGCGCGACGAAGGACGACAGTATAATGATGACGCAAATATATGTCAGGACATCTCCGCTGACGAGTCCTGCGTCGATACCCGTCTGTGCGCACACCAGCACGACTTCGGCGCGCACCATCATGCCGCAACCGATCTTGGCGGAATCGCTGACGGAATAGCGGCAGAGCAATCCGCCCGCGCCGCAGCCGATGAATTTGCTTGCGAGCGCAACGAGGATATAGCAAATGCCGAAAGCCAGCCATATGCCGCCGAAGGCGCCGAAATTGATATTGCTGATGCCGATGTTGGCGAAAAATACGGGGGTAAAGATCATATAGCCGAGGTTATCGACCTTCTTTTCTTCATAATCGGTTTCTTCCAGTCCGCACAGGAGAAGTCCCGCGATATAGGCACCCGTAATGTCGGCGACGCCGAAAACTTTTTCGGATACATAGGCATAGAGAAACCCGATCGCCACGGCGAAAATGGGCACGCGTCTGTGATGCGGATATTTTCTTTCCAGCCATTTGAAGAACATCCGCACGAGCAACCCGACGCCGACGGCGGCGATAAAGAAGAGTACGATCTTAATGCAGACCATAAGGGGACCGGGTTGGAACCAGGAGCCGAGAAGGTCGGCTGTTCCGCCACCCTCCGTACCCGTCGAACCGTTGAGCCCGGTCAAAACGGAAAGGATGACTATGCCGATGATATCGTCGATGACGGCGGCAGAAACGATGGCGGTACCGAAGGGGGTGTTCAGTTTTCCGAGTTCCTTGAGGGTGGCCACGGTAATGGACACCGAAGTAGCGGTCAGAATCGCGCCGTAGAAAATATCGGAAAGGAGATTGAATTCTCCGACAGCACCGCCTGCACCGCCGCCGATGAGATCGATGGCGGTAAAGTAATCGAAGAGGAAGGCGACCAGAAACCCGAGGAGCATGGGGACGAGCACGCCGAGCGTGGTGATGACGACGGCGGAAACGCCGGTGGCTTTGATCTGTTTGAGGTCTGTGCTCATGCCCGCAGAGAACATGATCAGTACAACGCCGATCTCCGCAAGGAATTTATAGCCTTCCTTCATTTCCGCACTGAAGAACATCTCATAGACGGGATTGCCTTCTTCCACGCCGGGAATGTATTGTACGAGGCTGATGAGAATACCCGCGATGAGCATGCCGATGACGGCGGGCATACCGATTTTTTGCGCACCCAATCCGAGCAGTTTGGATAAAAAAAGAATGAGCGCCAAAGGTAGTAAAAGTTCGTAAATTTCCATAATGATTGACCTCCGAAGAGAAGATATATCAATAAGAGATCCCTTTATAAAGCGGGAGAAATGCGTTTTTCGTTCCGCCCCTCATCATCGTCTAACATTATAACGCGCCCCGCGTAAAAAATCAAACAAATCATAAGGGGACGAATGATTATTTTTTTGAATGGAAGATAATAGAAAATCGAATGGAACGGGCAGCCGAGACAATTTTTATGCGCTTAATCGTAAAAAAAATGACAATATTCAGACTATTATTTTTTTTATTGTAGGATTACAATAGATGTGAGACAGAGATGATAAAAAAAGAGTAACGAACCAAAAAGTTTGTGATATAGTTTAA
>CALWCO010000027.1 GCA_944376455.1 uncultured Clostridia bacterium | reverse complement strand
TTTTTTTCTTATTTCGCACGCAACGACTCTGCGCGCACTTCCTTGGCCGTGCAGACAAATTGCTCGGCCAGCGCGAGAAATTCCGCCATGCCCTCCTCGCCCATACGGGAAAGAACGCGATCGAACAATGCCTTTTCCCGTTCTATGTGAGAACGGTATATTTTTTTTGCATCGGACGTCAATTCAATATATGCGATTTTCCTGTCCGTCTCGGCGGGCGTGCGTTGCACATATCCCAAAGCGGACAGTTTATCCACCGCCTGCGAAACCGCCGAACGCGTGACATCCAGACGCTCTGCGATCTGTGCGGAAATTACCCGCGTTCCCTCCGCTTCGGCCATGCAAAGAACGGTAAGAATGCTCCGTTCCGTACGGCTCAACGGTTCTTTTGTGCGTATACGCGGGGAAAGCGAGTACATTTCCCGCCCCAGGCGCATCAAGCGTCTGTAATCATTTTCTGTATCTGCCATAAACAAAAAGCTCCTTATTACAAAATTCAAAAAAAATTATAATGTTTCCAAAGTAAACTTTTTGTAAACGCATTAAACCTTCTTGTTTTTTCACCCGTTTTTCATCTTTTTTTGCCGCACGTCAAAATCCTGCCTTGCGGACGGAACGAATGAAAAATTTTTCTCGCGCTTTCTCTTTCTATTATAATCGACAAAGACGGAAAAGTCAAATAAAAACGCGGAATCCTTCATACCATGCCAAAGATTTCCGCGTTTTATCTTTCGTTTTATTCCGACAAAAAAACGTTTTTTCGGACGAAACGGTTTATACCTTTACGTCCCCTTTCTCGCCCAAAAGGGCCTGATGCTTTTCCAGAACGGGATCGATTTCGTTTTCGATAAATTCCACGGTCTGCGCGGGCGCGCGGCCGATGAATTTCTTTGCGTCCACGATTTCGCCGAGGCGGTCTTTGACGGGCGCGAACATATCGTCCGCCGCGATGAGCGAGAGCAGGTTGTTTTCCTTCCCCTCCGCCTTGACGTTCCTGCCCGCTTCCATGGACAGCACGCGGATGCGTTCGTGCAGTTCCTGACGGTTTCCGCCCGCCTTCACGCACTCCATCATGATGTTCTCCGTCGCCATGAAGGGCAATTCGGCCTGTACGTGACGGGCGATGACCTTTTCATAGACCACCATGTTTTCCGCCACGTTCATATAGATGTTGAGCAGTGCATCGACGGCGAGGAAGGCCTGGGCATTGACGATGCGACGGTTGGCGGAATCGTCGAGCGTGCGCTCCATCCACTGCGTGCCCGCCGTGATCGCGCCGTTCACGGGCAGGGAGATGACATAGCGCGCCAACGCGCAAATGCGCTCGCTGCGCATGGGGTTGCGCTTGTATGCCATCGCCGAAGAGCCGATCTGGTTCTTTTCAAAGGGCTCTTCGATCTCCTTCATGTTCTGCAAAATGCGCACGTCGTTGGCGAATTTATAGGCCGACTGCGCGATCTGCGACAGCACGCACTGCACGTTGTAATCGAATTTGCGAGGGTACGTCTGACCCGTCACGCCGTACACCTTGTCATAGCCCATTTTGGCAACGACCCGTCTTTCCAGCTCTTTGACCTTTTCGCCGTCGCCGCCGAAAAGTTCCGTGAAAGAGGCCTGCGTACCCGTCGTGCCCTTGACGCCGCGGAGTTTGACGTGCGTCTTGAGATCGCAAAGGTTCTGATAGTCCATCTCCAGATCCTGGAGCCACAGAGTGGCGCGTTTGCCGACGGTGGTGAGCTGCGCGGGCTGCAGATGGGTGAAGCCGAGCGTGGGAATGTCCTTATATTGCAGGGCAAAGCGTTTGAGCTTGTCCATGACATTGACGAGTTTTTTGAGGATGATGTCGAGCGCATTGTCGATGATGATGACCTCGCTGTTGCAGTTGACGAAACAGCTGGTCGCGCCGAGATGGATGATGCCCGCCGCCTTGGGTGCCTGATCGCCGTATGCCTTGACGTGCGCCATGACGTCGTGGCGCACTTCGCGTTCGTACTTTTCGGCTTTTTCAAAGTCGATGTCCTCGGCGTGCGCTTTCAGCTCCGCCACCTGTTCGCTCGTGATGTTCAGCCCCAGCTCCATCTCCGACTCGGCGAGGGCGATCCAGAGCTTTCTCCACAGTTTGAACCGCTTTTCGTCCGAAAAATTGTGCTGCATTTCCTTGCTCGCATACCGCGTGCACAAGGGGTTCTGATAAATGGAATAATCTGTCATAACTTCTCCTGCTTTTATACCTGTATGATGTACGGTTAAAAAAATATTTTTTATCTTTATTTCTTTTCGGGGTCGGGATATTCCACGCCAAAAGTTTCCGCCGTTACCTTGGCTATTTTCTGTTCTTTCAAGGGCTTATCGCGAAAATCGGTGGGAACGGACGCAATGGCGTCCACGGTATCCATGCCCGAGATGACCTTGCCGAAGGCGGCATATTGTCCGTCAAGATGGGGCGCGTCCGCGTGCATGACGAAAAACTGACTGCCCGCCGAATCGGGCATCATGGCGCGCGCCATGGAGAGCACGCCGCGGGCGTGCCGGATGTCGTTCTTTTCAAAGCCGTTGGCGGAAAATTCCCCGCGGATGTGATAGCCGGGACCGCCCGTGCCCCTGCCGTCGGGATCGCCGCCCTGGATCATGAAGCCTTCAATCACGCGGTGAAAAATCAAGCCGTCATAAAAGCCCTTTTTGACGAGAGAGAGAAAATTATTGACGGTGTTCGGTGCCTTGTCGGGATAGAGTTCTGCCTGAAAAGTCTTGCCGTCCGCCATCTCAAACGTAACGACGGGATTCTGATTCATATCTTTATTCCTCCTCGGGCAAAAATTCTGCCCGTATATTTCATGGATCGATCGGCGATCGGTCCGTGGTTTCGTGTTATACGTCGTTTTCCCGTCCGATCCGCTTATTCGAGAGAACGACTGCCGCCGACGTATTCTGCCCAATCCTGCACGTCCGCATCAAAACTCGTGCCGCCGACGAAGACAAAGGTCGCCATAAACCTGAATTCAAAATTATATTCGAAGGTTTCCTTGCCCTCTTTTTCCCCGCCATATCGGCGCGGTTCGGCCGAATAACTCATCCGCAGGACACAAACGTTCTGCACCGTCCCTCTTTCGGGCGCGGACGGTTCTTCCGGTTCTTCCGATTCGGTCGGTTCGCTCTGTTCGCCGGATGCGGTCGATTGCATTGCACCGTCCGAACCCTGCGCTCCCGCGGCGTTTGCTGTTCCCGCCGCGCTTTGGGCGTCGTCCTCGCCGAAATCCAATTCGGCATTCGCCGTATACAAAAACGTATAGGAATACGCGTTCTCTTCAAAAATATTTCTCGGCGCAAAGTCGGGCAGAAACTCATAGGTCGAGAAGAGCCCGATGCCGCTGAGCATTTCTCCCAGGCGGCCGACGTACAGCCCCTGCGCACGGATGTAATCATAGACCGTTTGGGTGTATTCCGTGAAATAGGCAAAGGAGTCCACCGTGGCGTAAAACTCATTTCCGTTGCAATGTCCGTCGATATATTCGGGCGCGGGCAGACCTTTAATCGATCTGTCTTCCAATTCTCTTTCGGACAGGAACTCGTTTTCCCGCCAGCCGCCGAACAGACCGAAAATGTCGCAGGCGGACAGGCCTGCCGTCAGGGCCGCCAGCGTCACGGCGGCGACAGAGGCAAAGATTTTCTTTGCCGTCATATTTTTTCTCATCCCCCTTTCTCCTTTTTCTTTATTTAGGGTTCGCGTCAATCCCTTTTACGGTTCGAATCAATCGTCGCAGATAACATCGAGGCCATGAAGCGGTGCAACCGTGAGGAGGTCGGCAAGGCGGTCTTGCCGCGTGTTACTCTTTTTCGGGCGCGCTTGCCGCGCCATGGTCTTCATCGACGTATTTTTCGATGACCGTCCCCGCCTCGCGGAAGAGTTGCAAAGAGAATGCGTCGGGATAGCCTTCGGCATAGACCACGCGGGCAATGCCCGCGTTGATGATCATTTTTGCACATATGACGCAGGGCTGGTGCGTACAATAGAGGGTTGCGCCGTTGACGTTGATGCCGTACTTTGCCGCCTGGATAATGGCGTTCTGTTCGGCATGGACGGCATAACAGATCTCCTGTTTCGTGCCCGAAGGGATATTTAATTTGCGGCGCAGGCACTCCCCTTTCTCCGCGCAGTTGCGAATGCCCGAAGGCGCGCCGTTATACCCCGTCGTCATCACGCGCTTATCCCGCACGATGATCGCGCCGACGTGCCGGCCGGGTTGATAACAACTCGACCATGACCCGACGAGGCGGGTGAGCTCCATAAAACGCTTATCCCATTTATCCATACAGTTGCGCGCTCCTCCTTTCTGGCAATATCCCACGGAAAGTTTTTTCCGATGTTTCGCGTATCATTCCTTAATAATTCATATTTATAATACCATACAAAAAAAGAAATTGCAAATATTTCCAACTTTTTTCGGAAATTTTGTTTGACCGACAAGGGGCGTGTTTATAATATATGCGTTGAAAAAAATCAAACATCAAATCTTTTTGGAGGAGATATCATGAATATCAAACCGTTGTTCGACAAAGTGGTCGTGGAGAACGTATCCACGGAAGAAAAGACAAAGAGCGGTTTCATCCTGCCCTCTGCGGCGCAAGAGAAGCCCCAGACCTGTAAGGTCGTCGCCGTCGGCCCCGGCGGCATGATGGACGGCAAAGAAGTCGTCATGCAGGTGAAAGTCGGCGATAAAGTGCTGTGCGCCAAGTATGCAGGCAGTGACTTCAAAGTAGACGGCAAGGAATTTACCATCATCAAGCAGAGCGACATTCTCGCAATTGTAGAGGACTGAAAAGGGAGGTTAAAACATCATGGCAAAACAGATTAAATACGGAGACGATGCAAGAAAGGCGTTGGAGACGGGCGTAAACGTGCTCGCCGATACGGTTAAAATCACTCTCGGCCCCAAGGGCAGAAACGTGGTGCTGGACAAGAAATTCGGTGCGCCCCTCATCACCAACGACGGCGTTACCATTGCCAAAGAAATCGAACTTCCCGATCCTTTTGAAAACATGGGCGCACAGCTCGTGAAGGAAGTTTCCACCAAGACCAACGATGTGGCGGGCGACGGCACCACCACCGCCGTCGTACTCGCACAGGCGATTATCCGCGAAGGCTTGAAAAACCTCGCCGCGGGCGCCAATCCCATCATTATGGAGAGAGGTATCCGCAAGGCCGTTGACGCAACCGTGAAACAGGTGCAGTCCATCTCGCACCCCGTCGAGAGCAAGAAGGCCATTCAGCAGGTTGCCGCCCTCTCTGCAGGCAACGAGGATGTGGGCGTCATGATCGCCAACGCCATGGAGATCGTCGGCAAGGACGGCGTGATTACCGTGGAAGAAGGCAAGTCCATGACCACCGAACTGACCACCGTCGAAGGTATGCAGTTCGATCGCGGTTATGTCTCCGCCTATATGGTCACCGACAACGAAAAGATGGAGGCCGTTCTGGATAACCCCTATGTCTTCATCACCGATAAAAAGATTTCCTCTTTGCAGGAACTCCTGCCCGTCATCGAGCCCCTCGCACAGCAGGGCGCGCGACTCCTCATCATCGCCGAGGATGTCGAAGGCGATGCGCTGGCGGGGCTCATCATCAATAAGCTGAAGGGCGTGTTCAACTGCGTAGCGGTCAAAGCCCCCGGATTCGGCGACAGAAGGAAGGCTATGCTCGAAGACATCGCCATTTTGACGGGCGGCACGGTGGTTACTTCCGACCTCGGCATCGAGTTCAAGGACGTAACGCCCGATATGCTGGGCAGAGCGCAACAGGTGAAGGTGGACAAAGAGAACACCACCATCATCAACGGCGCGGGCGACAGTCAGGCGATCAAGGACAGAGTCGCCGCCATCAAGGCACAGATCGGCGAAACCAAGTCGGACTATGACAGAGAAAAATTGCAGGAAAGACTCGCCAAACTGGCGGGCGGCGTTGCTGTCATCTCCGTCGGTGCGGCGACAGAAGTCGAAATGAAGGAAAAGAAACTGCGCATGGAAGACGCGCTCGCGGCAACGAGAGCCGCCGTCGAAGAAGGCTTTGTGCCCGGTGGCGGCGTGGCGCTCCTCTCCGCGGTACCCGTACTCAAAAAACTCATTGCCACGCTGGAAGGCGACGAACGCACGGGTGCGCGCATCATTCTGAAAGCGCTGGAAGAGCCCGTCCGTCAGATTGCCAAGAACGCCGAACTGGACGGCAGCGTGATCGTCGATAAGATCGTTTCTTCCAAGAAGACCAACTTCGGTTTCGACGCTTTGAAGAACAGATATTGCGACATGGTGGAAGCGGGCATCATCGACCCGACCAAGGTTACCCGCTCGGTGTTGCAGAACGCGGCTTCCGTCGCGGCGACCCTGCTGACCACGGAATCCATCGTCACCGACATTCCCACCCCTCCCGCGCCTCCCGCTCCCGGCGGCGACATGGGCGGCATGTATTGATCCCCTATTTAAGAAAAAGCAAGAGCGCGGCCTTAGCAAAGGCCGCGCTCTTTCATATTTTTTTGACTGCCAAGAAAACCACCCCGCACCGAACGGAAAAAGACGGAGCTTTTCTCTCCGTCTTTTGTTCGTTTTTATTTTTTCAATGTATTATCTGAATACAGCATGCCCGAAACGAACGCGGTGATTGCAGAATAATTTTTTCGGATTTTTACCATCGCACAAGGCGATGAAAAAGCGAAAAGACGAGAAAGCATTACAATGCGGCAAACACTTCGCCGATGGACGCGTTAATGACGAGATCCGCGTTTTCGTCCGCCTGCGTGGGCGTCTTATTGACGACGACGAGATGTTTTCCGCGGAAGAAATCCAGAAAACCCGCCGCGGGATAGACAACGAGCGACGTGCCGCCTACAATGAGCGTATCCGCCCGCGCGATGGCGCCGATCGCGCCCTCCACCACTTTATCGTCCAAAGACTCGCCGTAAAGCACCACGTCGGGCTTAATCATGCCGCCGCAATCACAGCGGGGAATGCCTTCGCTCTGCAGGATGTAAGACAGCGGATAAAATTCCCCGCAACGCATGCAATGGTTGCGCAGGACACTGCCGTGCAATTCATATACTTTCCGACTGCCCGCCGCCCGGTGCAGTCCGTCAATGTTCTGCGTGACGACGGCGGACAGCCTGCCCTCTTCCTCCAGCCTTGCCAACGCGAGATGTGCGGCGTTGGGACGCGCGGACGGGAAGAGCATGCGTTCCCGATAAAAACGATAAAATTCCGCGGGGTTACGCAGGAAAAAGTCGTGGGAAATGACGGTTTCGGGCGGATAGGCATACTTCTGCGCGTACAGTCCGTCCTTGGAACGAAAATCGGGGATACCGCTCTCCGTGCTCACGCCCGCGCCGCCGAAAAATACGATGTTTCGGCTTTCCGAAATGATTTTCTTTAATTCTTCGGTTGTACCCATGCCCGAAAAAATCCCCCTTTTTCAATCTTTGAGTTCCGCGACCGTGCGCGCGGGGAAGTCGACATAAAAAGTGCTGCCCTTGCCCACTTCGCTGCGGACGCCGAAAGCAAAATTATGCTTGGTCAGAATGGTCTTGACAATGGAAAGCCCCAATCCGGTGCCCTTGACGGGGCGTTTGTGCGTTTCGCGCGAACGGTAATACCGTTCCCAGATGATGTCGATCTCTTCGGGCGGAATGCCCTTGCCCGAGTCGCTCACCGAAAAATGCACGATGCCGTTTTCGCTGTACAGCCGCACGACGACCGTTTTATCCTCGCCCGTATAATTGACGGCATTGCCGATGAGGTTGTAGAGTACCTGTCCGATCTTATCCTTGTCCGCCTCCACATACAGGTCGTCCACGATATCGGTAACGAAACGATAGCCCGCCGTTTCGGCAAGATAATCGAAGCGGCTGACGACCATGCGCAAATAATCGGAGAGATTGAACAGGGACGTTTTGAGCGCGTCCAGTCCCGCGCGGAGTTTGGAAAGGTCGAGCATATCGTTGACGAGGGATGCCAAGCGGTCGGCCTCGTCGATGATGACATGCGCATGTTTATTGCGCTTTTCGGGGTCTTCGCCCGAAAAGTCCTGGATCATCGAGGCATACGCTTTGATCATCGTGAGCGGCGTCTTGAAATCGTGCGAAACGTTGGCGATGAGTTCTTTCTGCATCTGATCGGCTTTGGACAGCTCGCTTTCGGCATAGTTGAGGGAGTCCGACAGTTCTACGATCTCCTGATAACTCATGCCCTTGCCCTGCGAGAAATCCACTTTGAGATTCCCCGCGCTCATGCGGCGGGCCTTTTCGGTCAGCTCGGCAATGGGGCGGGAAACATACATGGAGATTGCACCCGAAAGGACGGAGGCTGCAAGGAGCATGATGAGCGCCATATACGCCGTCTGAAAAATCATGACAGCAAAGACGGCGGGACCCAACGTGTACGTATCCGTGATGTATAAATATGCTTCCGTCAGAGAATCATCCGTCAAGATGTGTATGCGCATGGCATACGCATACACATTGGAATTCAAGGTATAAATATTGCCTTCGTTCTCGCGCATGGCCGCGACTTCGTCGGCATATTCATATTCGGAATTCCCCCCGTCCGACGTATCCTGAACGCTGTCTTGCAGGCGCGGAAAAAGCAATTCCCCTTCCGACGAAACGATGCGGGCGTTGACGTCGTATCTCTCGGACATGGTAACGAGGTAAGAGCTGATCTGCGTTTCTTCCGCAAGATCCCCTTCCCCCAGCCGAAGTCCCGCGACAATGGTCTTTGCCGCCTCGGAAAGGTTCTGCACGGTACGCTCGCGCGAGACCTGTTGCAGCACTGCCATTTCCCCCAAACCGAAACAGACAACGGTCAGAAGCGCAAAGCAAAAAAAACTCAGCCAAAGAATGACGTTCAGACTTTTCGGATTCCTCTTCCTGCGTGTTTTTTCTTTCATGGTCTGCTCCTGCCGCGATAAAAATTACGATGAAAAATACAATTAAAATGACAAAAAGCGCGGTCATTGTCCTTGCCCGCGCCGTTGGTCCGTTTGCCTATATATTCGCGCCGACGTTCCCGCCCGCGTTCGCGCCGCCTGCACCGCCGCTGCCCTGCGGGGCTTCGAATTTATACCCCACGCTGCGGAGCGTTACGATGAATTTTCGATAGTCTTTGAGGCTGCTCCTGAGCATCTTCACGTGCGTGTCCACCGTGCGGTCATCGCCGTAAAAATCAAAACCCCATACTTCCAACAACAATTTTTCTCGGCTGAGCGCGATGCCGTTGTTTTTGGCCATGTAGAAGAGCAATTCATATTCCTTGGGCGTCAAATCGATGCGGACGCCGTCCACATAGACGTTCCTGCCCGCCATGTCGATTTCCAGGCCTTCGAACTTTAGAATATCCCGCTGTGCGGCATTCCCGCCCGCCGTTTTGCGGCGCACGATGGCGCGCATGCGCGCCGTGACTTCCTTGGGAGAAAAGGGCTTGGTGACATAGTCGTCCACGCCGATCTCAAAGCCGAACAGTTTGTCGTACTCCTCCCCGCGCGCGGAAAGCATCATGACGGGGACGTCTTTGGTCTTTCGGATCTCCTTGACGGCGGAAAAACCGTCCAGACGGGGCATCATGACGTCCATCAGGACGATGTCATAATCGTTTTCACGGCACTTTTTAACGGCTTCCATGCCGTCCACCGCTTCGTCCGCTTCGTCGCCTTCGAACACCACGTACTCTTTGAGTACGTTGCGGATCATTTCTTCGTCGTCCACTATCAATACTTTCATCTTTTTCTCCTGTGCGGAAAATTTAATCGTTGTTTATATTATAAACCCTTTCTATGTCGGGATAACATAAGATTGTGAAAAAACGATGAATTTTTTTATTTTTTCTCTCCTTCCCGATAAAATGTTTGCAAACGATTGACTTTTTTGCTCGAAAGAGTATAATAGAAAACAAACAAATGTTTGGAGCATTGCGGCGATGATCGATCCTGAAAAACTGAAAATACTGGCAAACGGCGCAAAATACGACGTATCCTGCTCCTCGTCGGGCTCGCGGCGGAAAAATGCGGGCGGGCTGGGCAACGCCGCGCCCGCGGGGATATGCCATTCCTTCACGCCCGACGGGCGGTGCGTATCGCTGTTGAAAATTTTAATGAGCAACGACTGCATTTATAACTGCCGTTATTGCGTCAACCGCGCGGACAACGACATTCCGCGGGCAAGCGCGACGGCCGAAGAGATCTGCGAACTGACCATGGCGTTCTATAAGCGCAATTACATCGAAGGACTCTTCCTCTCTTCCGCCGTGCACGGCTCACCCGACAGCACCATGGAAGAGATGGTGCGCGCCGTAAAGCTCCTGCGCAATGTCTATAAATTTCACGGATACATCCACCTCAAAGGCATCCCCCACGCCGACCCCGCACTGGTCCGCGAAGGGGCGAAATATGCCGACCGCATGAGCTATAACATCGAACTGCCGTCAGAAAAGAGCTTGAAACTCCTTGCGCCGCAAAAGACCAAACAGAGTTTGCTCCTACCCATGCGGGCATTGACGGAGTACAGAAAGGAAAGCGCGGAAGAGCGCAAAAAGACACACATCCTGCCTGCGGGACAAACCACGCAACTCATCGTCGGCGCGACGGACGAATCGGACGGAAAAATCCTGCACCTCGCCCAGTCGCTCTATGACCGCGTGGGGCTCAGACGGGTATACTATTCGGGTTATGTTCCCGTCGTACACGACGGGCTGTTGCCCGAACGTCCTGCAGGAGCGTTGCGGGAACACCGACTCTATCAGGCGGACTGGTTGTTGCGATTTTACGGGTTTACCGTCGACGAACTGTTGTCCGACGAGGAAAACCTGCCGACGGAATTTGACCCGAAATGCGCCTGGGCACTCAAAAACCTGCACCTGTTTCCCGTGGAGATCAATCGCTGCCCCGCGGAAATGCTCCTGCGCGTGCCCGGCATCGGTATGCGGAGCGCGAAGCGCATTCTGGAAGCGCGGCGGTACACCGCCCTGCAATACGGCGATCTCGTCCGTATGCGGGTGGTGCTCAAACGTGCAAAACACTTCATCACCTGCAACGGGAAATTTTACGGCGCGGAAAAACCGACGGCCGTCCGCCAAAGCCTTGCGCTGCAAAGCGAGGCGGAAAACGCCGAACAGCTCTCCCTATTTTCCTCACCCGAAACGGCACTGACTTCGCTGACGGGGGAACTGTGATATGCACTGCTATTGTTATGATGGTACGACGGAAGGATTCTACACCGCGGTCTTTTACGCCTATGCCGACCCGCTCGCTCTGCTCGCCTGCGAACACATACAAATGGGGATAGACGACATATCCATGCCCGTAACGACCGACCCCGAGAAGGCCGATCGGGTATTGAAAAAATTGCGGGAATACGACCGCTATGCGGAGGGTGAGATCGACACCGTTCTGCGGAGCTGTTTCCCCGACCGCGCCGAGCGCGCCTTTCTATACCTGCGCCTGCTCATCCGTCGCCGTGGACCCGTACGCGAAATGCACGCCGATCCGGCCGTAAGCGATGCCCTTTTCGTCGTGCGGCGCGTCCGAAAGGAAACGCATAACATGACGGGATTTTTGCGGTTTATGGAGACGGCGGGCGGTGTGCTGTACGCGCCCTATACGCCCGACAACGACATCACCGAATACCTCTTCCCCCATTTCAAAGCGCGTTTCGGCGCTCTGTCTTTCGTCATTCACGACCTGCGGCGGGAAAAGGCCTGTCTGTATAACGGGAAGACCGCCGTAATGACCCGCCTTTCCAAGGGCGAGATTGTCCTTTCCGACGGCGAGGACGCCTTTCAAAATTTATGGCGGGAGTATTATGCCAGCGTCAATATCCCCGAACGGAGCCGCCCGAAACAAATGCGCGGATATATGCCCGTGCGCTATTGGAAATTTCTGCCCGAAAAACGACCTTGACGGTTCTCGTCAAAAAAATTCTGCGCCCGCATGCTTGTTGCATGCGGGCGCACCCGTGCATATGTTCCCTCGCGGTACGCGCACACGCAACCGCAAACGGCAACCGACAAACGGTATCCGTCGGACGGGGACGGCAAGGCCGCGGTATGTACGCGCCTATTCGTCGTCGCCGAACGAAGCGCGCGGCGGACGGGGCGGCGGACAAGAATACTGCGAATCGCACCCGCATCCCGAGGTCGTTCCCGAATGTCTGGGCGGTTGGGACTTTGGATCGGGACGCACTTCCACAAGAATGGCGTCTTCGCCGATTTTGACAATGCTGCACAAGTCAATGAACAGATTGGGACGGAAAAAGCCCTTGCCGCCCGGCACGACGATGCCGAGCGTCTTGCCTTCGGGGAACGTGAACACCACGTCGCACACCCTGCCAAGTTTCTTGCCGTCCTTCACGTTGACGACTTCCTTTTGTTTGAGCTGACAATATCCCGTTTCCATACTTTCACTCTATGCGCCTCCCCCGCAAAAATGTTCCCGCTTTCCATACCTTTCCGCCCTTTTTATTTCTCGTGAAAAGCCTCCCAGAGAAAGAGTCCTCCGACGATGACCATACAGATACCCGACAATATAAACGCCCACGCCGCGGCGCCGCCGTCATTGAAGAACAGAAAGAACGCCGTGAGCATACAGGCGACGGGCAATGCGCAATGCAAAAGCACTTCCCCGACGGGTACGCAACCCTTACTTTCGCGTATGCGCACGTATAACAGCCATATGCCGAAAATCATTAAGGCGACCGCCAGTACGTACAACACCGCGCTCACGATCAGCCAGCCGAACAGGATCGCGGTCGCACCGCCCGCAATTTTCAACAAGGCTGTTTCGATCTTACGGTCAAACAGATCCAGCACGCCCCATACGACGAGCGCCGCGCCCAACAGCGTCACCGCGACGCTCACCACGTCCCCCTGCAGGGATAAAAACAACAGCCCCAGCAGAACGGCAATGATGCCGCACACGACCTTCTCCGACGATTTCATGTTCATATCCGCACCCTCCCGCAACAAAATTTTGCTTGCTACGGTCTTTACACGCCCCGCGCGTATCCCTTTTTCCCCGATGCGCGCGGGGCGTGCAACACCTCTATTAGCATATGCGCGGACGCCTGTCCCGTATGCGAATCCCGTCAAAGAGGCTTTTTATGCGTATTTTGTCTTGCTCTAACATTTTTTGAAAAATTTTTACTTTTTCTATTGACAAATCAAAAGAAGTGTGCTATAGTATAAGCGAAGGACGGACAGACGCGGATTTTTCGAAGAACCGTCGCCCGGAACGAAATCGCGAAAGCGATCGGAACGGATGCGTACGGCGGATTGAAAAGAACGCAAATCGGCTGTTCGACTTTGGAGGCAAACAGATGATCGAACCCTACTCAACAAACGAGCCGGCAAAACAGATGCCGGCGGGCAGAACGATCGGTGTTTTTGCCGCGGCTTGCAACAAAGGCGAAAAGACAGAAACGACCCTGCGGGCGGCACGAAGAGCATACACGGCGTAAAGCGGCGACACGACCACTAACCCCGATATGCAAAAAGGCGGAGCCGGTGCAACGGTGATGCCGGATACGGAAAAGCCGAGAAAAGAGCAAAAATAAAAAGCTCCCTCACTCGGACGCCGGATATGCAAGGGCAAAAAAGAAGGATTGCGGAAAAAGGTCAGTTGATTTTACCGCGGGAACGGACGGCGGAGCGCCGTAACCGACAGATGATCCCCTTTGAAACGGATGGACGGATGAAACCAAAATCCGAAAGGAGAATTTGCCGCACTTTCACACGATGAAAAAAGTTTCCGATGTATGGCCTGATCCTTGCAAGAGATAATTCAATGACACCGATCGAACTCTACCCCGTTGCTACAGTGCGATTTTCGACGGAAAGACCGTCGGCGGACACGGACGGACGAGATTGCAAAGCAAAGAAAACAACCCCGTTTGCGGCGCACTCGAAGTAAATCCGATGACTTCCGGACGGTAAGCGTGCAAAGAAAATAACCCCGTTTGCGCGGCGGAGAAAGTTGCCAAAAGACAAACAACCGAAAACGAGGTGTGCAGAGTCAATGTCGTCAGCGGGAATTCTCCGCGCGGCAAAGATGACGGATCTTACAAAAGAATACACAGACAACATTGTTTTCAGATATGCGGACAGCGTCCGCGGGAAAACGGGAAGGGTTGACAGCCTTCCGTCTTGATATCGGTCAACAATTCCGCCTTCCCCTATGCGAAGGCGCGTCGCTCCCCGAAGCCCTCGGGGCGGACGGAGCGAAATACTACCCGAATCCGAAAGAACACAAAACCCTCGGCATCTTGTCAACGCCGAGGGTTTGCTTTTTATTTTTGTTTTTATTCCCGCCGACGGCAGTTGCCGTCGGCGGGAATTCTTTGGCTTGTTAAGCGATCGGAGCATCACATATCGGGCTCACAGGAGCAACATGATGCTGACAAACTGGAAGATGCTGCCCAAAAGCACGAAGATGTGCCAGACGCAATGCATATAGCTCTTTTTCCTGCCCATCGCATAGAAGATGATCCCGACCGTATAGAATACGCCGCCTGCCAGGAGCCACAAAAAGCAGGAAAGAGAAACACAATCAAGGAAGATCGGCAGAATGAATACGATCATCCAGCCCATGACCACATAAGAAATGTAGCTGATGACCTTGACCGCCTTCCATTCCATATTGATGGCATTGAAGGTGATGCCGATCAATGCAAGTCCCCACTCCACCGCAAAGATAATCTTTCCGACGGGCAAGCCCCAAAACGCGATCAGACAGAAGGGCGTATAGCATCCCGCAATCAATAAAAATATCGTGCAGTGATCGAAGATGCGGAAAATGCGCTTTGCCGTCCCCTGCGGCAGGAAATGATAGAGCGAGCTCATCGTGTAGAGCGTGACGATGGTAAAGGAATAGATCCCCACGGCGACATATTTGTTCACCGACGGATTCTGCGCTGCCAGCAGAAAGGCCGCGATACAGAAAATGATTCCCAAACCCGCACCCACGATATGCGAAACGGCGTTGAAAAGGTCCTCTCCTTTGGTGTATACGGGCTGTTTTATCTCCCGCGGCCGCTCCAATCCTACGTCGGGTACGGATACCCCGTCCATCAGTTTTTCCCTCATAATTTCTTTACCTCCTGTTTTTATTCTCTGTTTATTCCTGTTTATTTTATGTATTTTTTTTGTTCAAACGCCACGGCTACCCCACGCCGGAAGTGCTGCCCGACGATCGCATCGGTTTGACACGTCCTTGTGCAATGCGGATATGTTCGTCCCCCGTGCGGGTAATGTTTGCCGCATCCCTGTGTGCATTTCTTATCCGCTGTGCGAAAAATTCTCCGATCCTCCCGACGGCTATCCGTCTGAGGCGCGCACCGTGTGTCTGTTCCGTCGGGTTCTGCCGACCGGTCTTTGTTCCTTCCGTTTACCGCGGGCCGCGACGAATGCGGAGCAAAAATGGTTCGGCAAAGTCCCGTTATCAAAGACGCCTCATGTCCGTCGGAAAACTTGCCTTACGGCTGTCGGAAGATCGCCTTTACGCCTATTATTATAGACCGTCTGCGGCATTTTTACTACCTACAAACTCTTTTTTCTTCTCTCCCCTTTTTCTCGCCTTTCTACCCGTCGTTTTTCGCACTCTACCGCATTCAAAGAGCCGCTCTACCGTGAGTAGAGTCCGCATTCTCCCGAAAAAAAGAATAAAAAAATTGCCCGCGGCGGTTAAAACGGGGGAAAAGAGTTTATGTATAAAATAAAGAAAAATCACGGAGGCGTCTGTATGTTAGACAAAAAAATTGCAGACTTGCTCAACGAGCAGGTCAATAAAGAATTCTATTCAGCTTATCTCTACCTTGATTTCGCCAACTATTATGCCGACGAAGGCCTGGACGGATTTTCCAACTGGTACCAGGTGCAGGCACAGGAAGAGCGGGATCACGCCATGATGATGCGGCGTTACCTCATCGACAACGGCGTACGCGTGACTTTTGAAGCGATCGCCAAACCCGATAAGACTTTCAAGACGACCGAAGATCCCCTGCAGGCGGGGTTGGAACACGAACAGTATGTCACTTCCCTCATCAATAATATTTACGCGGCAGCCTTTGAGCAGAAGGATTTCAAGACCATGCAATTCTTGGATTGGTTCATCAAGGAGCAAGGCGAGGAAGAAAAGAATGCCGAAGACCTGATCAAAAAAATGAAGATGTTCGGGCACGACGCCAAAGGGCTGTATGCCCTCAACCAGGAACTTGCCGCCCGCGTCTATACCGCATCCGTCAATGCGCCCGCCATGTGATCGCGACTACATAAAAATGACCTCTCTCCTTCAATAAAAACCTCTCTCTTTTCAATAACAATCTCTCTTTGCGAAATTCCGCAAAAGAAAAAGCCGCCTGTAAGCGGTTTTTTCTTTTGCCCCGATCGTTTCTCCCTGCGCACGGCGCACAAGCGCCCCTCCTTTCGCTGCGCGCTCTCCTTTGCGCTCCGCTCCCTTCATCCGTTTTCCCTTCGCACTTCCCTTGCCGTTTTTCGCTTGTTCGCGGGCATGCCCCGTCCGAAAGGCACTTCTCTTTCAAAAATCTCTTCCGCATTTTTCCGAAAAAAATTCTCTGCGCCATAAGCGCGTTGCAAACAGAGCACCCCCGGTTCGTCCGCCGCGCAAAAAAGAGCCGCACCGTCCGCCGAATCACCCCTCCGAAACAGGAAAACTAAGACGAACAGACAAAGACGGACGGACAAAGGCGGGAGGGCAAAAAACGGACGGGAAAAGGCTGGCGGACAAAGGCAAACACGAACGAAAAACATTCCGAAAATCGGGAGTGCGTAAAAGTCGGCGGACGAATTTCCCGCCCCCGCCGCCGCGGTTATTCGGCCCGCTCTTTTGCGCCGTGCCGGCCGACCGCGGATCAACCGAAGACAAAACAGACAAAAGGCGGCGGATCAAACAATCCGCCGCCTTCTGCTTTTTCCTCATCTCGTCATCTCGTTCGATCTTACACACTTTTCGCGACAATGAGGTGAGACCCCGCTTTTCGCGGGAAACTTTTTCGTTATTTGATTTCGTCCATGGCATATGCCGCGGCACCCATCACGCCCGCCTTGTTGCCCAAAGACGCCTTGACGATGGGAACAGCGACGCCCAGTCCGTGCGCAAAGAGTTCGCTGTCAAACTTCTTTTGCACGGGTTTGGTCAGATTTTCGCCCTGATTGGCGATGCCGCCGCCCAGCATGATGACGTCGGGGCGGAAAATATTGGCGAGGTTGACGAGGCCGCAGACCAGATTGTTTTCGTAATTTTCGATGATTTTGGCCGCCGTCCTGTCCGTCTTGGCGTGCGAAAATGCCGTCAGCCCGTCGACCGTTTCGGGCGTATAATCCTGCCACATTTCGGAATCGACGTTCTCGATCATGGCGCGCTTGGTGTCGCGGATGAGCGCGGTCGCCGAAGAGTATACCTCAAAACAGCCCCTGCGGCCGCAAGTGCATTTCAGCCCCCCGCGCTCGATGACCATGTGGCCGATCTCGCCGCCTTGGGAATGTCTGCCCGAAAACAGCTTGCCGTCAATGACGATGCCGCCGCCCACGCCCGTGCCGAGCGTGACCAGAATGCTGTCGGTGTATTCTTTCCCCGCGCCGAAACGCGCTTCGCCGAGTGCCGCCGCGTTGGCGTCGTTGGTGATTTTTACCACGAAGCCGGTGACCGCGCTGAGCTCATAACCGATTGCAAAATTCTTCCAGTCGAGGTTGCCCGCAAAGGTAACGACGCCGTTTTCCGAATCGATCATGCCGGGAATGCCCATGCCGATGCCGGAAATTTTATCGCGGTTCAAGCCCGCTTTGTCTATCAGTTTGTTGGCAAATCCCGCAAGATCGCTGACGATATTTTTCGTGTCCGTGGGAATGCTGTCAAACACAAGCAACTTACCGCTTTCATCGACGATGCCGCCCTTGACGAACGTGCCGCCGATGTCAAAGCCGATGTATTGTTTCATACTTTCTCTCCTGTTTATTTTATTGTCCCAATTTGACGAATTTACATAAAAACTTATAACCCGCCGCCGCAACCGCGCCGCGGATGCCGAAAGGCAACCAACTGATGATGGCGGGAAGAGAGCGATAACGGAGCTTATTGTACAGTTTCTTATCCTTCTCTTTGATATGTTTCCACAGCGCGTCCAGATTTTCTTTGCGTGCCGCGCGGTTATCCTTGCCGCCTGCGGCAAAGAAAATGGTATTCATCATGATTGCGCCCAGCGCATGGAAAAGATATTTTTTAAGCCCCTTGGGCTGCGCACAGATTTCATCGTACGTATAGGCATCCGTCATCAGACCCATGACGCGAATCTGCTGTTCATACCGTTTTGTCATGTTGTCCACATTGACCGACTGATCGCTTCTGCCGATGAAATATCGATACAGATCGACGTCGATGTAGTAAAGTTTCTTCATGTAAGGCAAGGGCTGGTAGGAAAAGAGATTGTCCACATAGAACGTATGCTTGGGCAGACGCACGCCACTCGCGCGGAGCGCTTCGGTTCGGTAAATGAGCGAGTGCATCAGAAGCATCTCCCATTTGGTGAAAGCCTTCACCTCGTCCCAGCCGAAAAATCTGCCGACAGGCATTTTCTTGCGGTAATGGCTGACATAGGAAGTCCCGTCCGATACGTGTTCATAGACGAAATTGCAAATGTAAAGGTCAGCGGCGTCCCCCGCTTCCACGTGCGCGCGGATGGTGTCGAGCACCTTTTTCAACGCATCCGTATCCAGCCAGTCGTCCGAATCGACGACCTTATAATAGAGCCCTTTCGCCCTATCCATGCCCGCGTTGACGCCCGATCCGTGCCCGCCGTTTTCCTGATGTACGGGAATGACGATGTCGGGATATTTTGCCGCATATTCGTCGGCAATGGTGCCCGTATCGTCCTTGGAGCCGTCGTTGACGACGACGATCTCCACCTCGTCCCCGCCCGTTAAGAGCGTATCGATGCAGTGCCGCATGTAGTCCTGTGAATTGTAACTGGGAACGGCAAAGGTGATCAGTTTCATATGTTTGAGTTCCTTTTTTATGTATTTGATAAAAGGCAAAGGTCACAGCGGCGCAACCGCCGCCGTGACCGCCTTTTATTGCGATTTATTCCGCCAAAAGTCAAGCGGCGCGAACCGCACGCGCGGCGCGAGCTTCTTCGACCTCTCTGATTGCAGTCTGATTTGCCGCAATCGCCTCGTCGCGTTTGACCGCCGCCTCAAGTGCAATCTGATACTTTTCGGAAACAATCTGTTCCTGCGCGGTAAGCTCTTCTTCGGGTTTGCCTTCCGCTTTCATCTTTTCGAGAAGCTTACAAGACGCTTCCCACGAAACAGCTTTCGCATTCGCCGTCGAACGGGCGGTGATCTCTTCTTTTCTGGCGGTATCCAGCTTTGCCTTTTCACGAAAGACAACCGCTTTTGCTTCCGCGGCGGCGATTTCCTCCGCCGACGCACCGCGCACTTTCAGTTCCTCCACCTTCTTTTCGGCCTTCGCCGCCATCTTCTGCTGGTCGGGGAAAATGACGAGGAAAATAAAGAAGAAAATAATCATGGAAACGCCGCCCGTGATGAAGGTCTGCACCAGACCGGCAACCGCATCGGGCCAACCCCATGCCTGAATGAATACATTGCAAAGTCCCCAAAGCGCGCCCGTCAGAATGGAGACGCCGATCCAACCGATAAAATACCACATCGCCTGGAACCAGGGGTTCCCTTTAGATTTATAAGTAATGTTGCGCTGCAGGGGAAAGTTGATGCACTGCGCGGTGAACACGGCGATTTCAAACGCCAACCAATATCCGAGGCCGCGGCTGTCGCCGAAAATGATGAACGCTTCACTGCCTTCAAACAGAGGGACGTTCGGCCAGCCCCAAGGCTCCGTTCCAAGCCCCTTCATCGCCAAAGGTAAAAAGGTCATGACCAGGTACTGCCAAATGGTCACGCCGTAAGAAAATACGACGAAAAAGAATACCTTATAGATAATTGAAGAGCCTTTCGGGTGCTTATCCGCAAAACCATACCACACACCCAGCCACCAGCGCCAGATCTTCTGGAAAAAGGCGAGAACAGGGTTGTCGGACAAGGGTTTCACCTTGACTTCCGCCTGCGGCACTGCTTGCTGCGGCTCGTTCATTGTTACTTCTTCGTTCATTGACATTGATCCTCCAAAATAAATTTCATTTTTATTTCAATTTTCCGCATTTACCTGAATTTTTCGGAAAATCTTAAACCGTTTTTTGTCCCCGCGCAAATTAAAGATTTTTGCGCGCGGGACAGAAATGCTGTTTCAAGCCTGCGTTATTTCTTCAACTCCTGTTTTGCCTTCTCTTCCGCTTCCTTGGCTTCTGCCTTGGTCTGCGGATCGCCCGACAGGAACATGCCCAAACCTTTGAAGAAATGTCCGTTGAACATGGTGATGAGCCCGTTCATTCTGTACATGCCGAACCCGCCGAATTTGGCCATGCCGCGCATGGGCTGATGGTATACGCCCATTACCAGCGTGTTGGCCATCGTGCGATTGCCGACGGCACGCAACAGTTTGATCGCAAGCGTAATAGCACCCGCGAAGAATCTGCCCGTCCAGCCGCGCGCATAGCGAAGATCCGCCACGGTGCAGTTGGCATGGATGACCATTCTGTTCTTCTTGTAGAACGGATAATTAGGATTGGGACGGGTATAACGGACTTTCTCGTCGCCCGTATTGAGCAGGGCTTCAAATTCCTCGGTGGAGACATCCGCGACTTTGCCCGCAAAATAAGACGCCAGTTTTTCCTTGTCGTAAGGCGATTTCACGCCCGTACCCGCACGCTCGATGCTGCCTTCCAGGCGCACGTCTTCGACGGATGCCGCGACATAAATCTGATATTCTCCGCCCTCTTCTTCCCAGTTGAGGGTATCGACGTTGTAATAGCGGAAGGTCTTGTCATCGAACGGCACGGTGACCGTCTTGCTTTCGCCCGCTTTCAGGAATACTTTCGTAAAGCCTTTGAGTTCTTTCTTGGGACGGAACACGTCGGAATCCTTCTTGCCGACATAGACCTGCGCGACCTCGGCACCGTCCTTCTCGCCCGTATTCGTGATGGTGAACGTAACGCCGTCCTCGGTCACAGACAGATCGGAATAGGCAAACGTTGTGTAACTCAGGCCGAAACCGAAAGGATATTTCACGGGCACATTTGCCGTATCGTAATAGCGGTAACCGATGAACGGTCCCTCTCTGTATTCCACCGATACCTGTTTGCCGGGGAAGTGGCTGGCGGAAGAGCAATCTTCATAGTGCAAAGGATAACTTTCGGAAAGTTTTCCGGAAGGATTGACCGTACCCATGACCACGTCGAGCACGGCTTTCGCGCCCGCCTGACCGCCAAGGTAAGCGTGCACCACGGCATCGCACTTTTCGTCCCAATTCATCTCTATGGCGGAGCCGCAGGAGAGCACGGCAACGATCTTGGTGCCCGTTGCGGCCAACGCGTCTACCAGTTCGAGCTGGTTGGCGGGCAGTTCGATGTTCTCTCTGTCGAGGCCCTCGGCTTCCGTCACTTCGTCCAGACCGATGTACAGGAGCACCACGTCCGCTTTCTTGGCCAATTCGCACGCCTCTTGAACGAGCGCGGATTTTTTCTTGCCGTAACGGTCAAAGCCCTGTGCATACCCGACGGAATTGACGCCGCATTCCTGCAACGCGTCATATGCGGTGTCCAGTCTCGTGGGATTGACGACGGAGGAACCCGCACCCTGATAGCGCGGCGCTTTGGCAAAGTCACCTATGACCGCAACTTTGGTCTCCCCGTTCAGGGGCAGGACGTTATCTTTATTCTTCAGCAACACCACCGATTCACGCGCGGCGCGCAGAGCCATTTCGTGGTGTTTCAGTTCGTCAAACACGACCTTATGCCGATCGGCCGCATCGGAAGCGGCAACAAAAGCACTCTCTTCCTGCTCGGTTTCGCGCATATGGTTGACCCAATCGGTCTTTTCCGCATGCGCCTCTCCGTCCGCTTTCTTGGCCGCTTTATCCTGATAGACTTCCTCGGTGGTAAAGATCAGCTCAAGCAACCTGTCGAGGTTCTCGTCGAGCACACTCTCGGGCATCGCTTCGCCCTTTTCGACGGCGGCATCGAGCACGCTCTGTCCCATTTTGCCTTCTTCGACGGCCTTTTTATATTCGTTATACTTTTTGACGGCGCGGACGATGTCGAGGTTGGTGTCGCCGTTGGTGCCGGGCATTTCCAGTTCGTTGCCCGCCTGCATGCCGGGCACGCGCAGGTTCTCGCCCGCCCAGTCGGTGACCACGACGTCCTTATAGCCCCAATCCTTGCGCAGGATGTCCACCATGAGGTGTTTGTTTTCGTTGACGTGCGTGCCGTTGATCATGTTATACGAGGACATGATCGACTTGGTCTTGCCTTCCTTGACCGCGATCTCAAACGCAGTGAGGTAAATCTCGCGCAGGGTGCGCTCGTCCACGATCGTGTCGATGACCATGCGGCGCTCTTCCTGATTGTTGGCGGCAAAGTGTTTGACACAGGCGGAAATGCCGTTGGACTGAATGCCGCGGATGTAAGCCGCGGCCATTTTTCCCGCCAGATAGGGATCTTCGGAGAAATACTCAAAATTTCTGCCGCAACGGGGATTGCGCTTCATATTGGTACCGGGACCGAGAAGAACATTGACTTTGAGCGCAACGGCTTCTTTCCCGAGACACGTTGCCATTTCTTCGCCGAGAACGGGGTTCCACGTATTCGCCATGGTCGCCGCCGTGGGATAACAAGTGGAAGGGATACTCTTATTCAATCCGAGATGGTCAGCCGCCGCGGCCTGTTTGCGGATTCCGTGCGGCCCGTCGGAAAGGAACATGCTGGGAATACCGAGTTCGTCGATATTCATGCTCTGCCAGAAGTCCTTGCCCGACGTCAGCGACGCTTTCTGTTCCAGCGTCATCTTGTCGATCAATTCCTGATACTTCAACACTTCGATTTACCTCTGATAGATTAAAAATTTTTTTCCTGAAAGCGCTCCCCATGCCCTTATCTCCGAAACCTATGCACGCAAAAAGGGCGGACTCCCGCTTAACTCTAAAATATTATACCATCGCGCGCGGGCGATGTCAATACCCATTTTTTAAGTTTTTATTGCATTTTTTCCTCACTTTGTCCGTGAAGCCTTGACTTGTGCGCCGTTTGTGATATAATAGACGGTGTCAGACAAAAAAATACATCCCCCATCACGGAAAGGAGCTTTATCATCATGTACGACTATCTCATCGTCGGCGCGGGACTGTACGGCGCCGTATTCGCCCACGAGGCGACAAAGCGCGGCAAGACCTGCCTCGTCATCGAAAAGCGCGGACATATCGCGGGCAATATCTATACCGAAAACATCGAAGGCATCAACGTGCACAAATACGGCGCTCATATCTTCCACACGTCCGACCGCGGCATATGGGGCTATATCAACGGCTTCGCCGAATTCAATAACTATGTCAACCAGCCCGTGGCGCGGTATAAAAACGAATGCTACAACCTCCCCTTCAATATGAATACGTTCACCAAGATGTGGCCGGACGTATTCACCCCCGACGAGGCCAAAAAACGCATCGAAGAGGAACGGCGGGAGAGCTATAAAGAAAACCCCGCCAACCTCGAAGAACAGGCGATCAACCTCGTGGGAAAAACCATTTACGAGAAACTGATCAAGGGATATACAGGCAAGCAATGGGGCAGGGCATGCACGGAATTACCCGCATTTATCATCAAGCGTCTGCCCGTGCGTTTCATCTTCGACAATAACTATTTCAACGACCGCTATCAGGGCATTCCGATCGGCGGGTATACCGCCGTCGTCGAGAAGATGCTGGAAGGGTGCGAGGTGCGGCTCAACACCGACTTTTTCGACGACAAGGAGAACTATCTCGCCTGTGCCAAAACCGTCGTCTATACGGGTGCCATCGATCGCTTTTACGACTACCGTTTCGGCGCGCTGGAATACAGAAGCGTGCGCTTTGAGACGGAGGTCCTGGACACGGACAACTTCCAGGGCAACGCCGTCATCAACTATACGGACACCGAAACCCCTTTCACGCGCATCATCGAACACAAACACTTTGAATTCGGCACACAGCCCAAGACGGTCATCTCCCGCGAATACTCCTCCGCATGGAAGCTCGGCGACGAGCCGTACTATCCCGTCAACGACGAGAAAAACGGAAAGCTCTACCTGCAGTATAAGGAACTCGCCGACAAGGAGCCGCGCGTCATTTTCGGCGGAAGGCTGGGGCAATACAAGTATTACGATATGCACAACGTCATCCGCGAAGCGTTGAACGAAGCGCACAGACAACTCGATTGAAAGGCCGGCTGATCCCGCCGTAAAAAAAACGGCGGAGCCCGGACGCATCCATCCGATTTTTTTTCGCCCGCGCGGCACGAGTTCCGCGCGGGCACTTTTTTAGTATATCCCCTTTCGGAAAGGGGCATGCCCTTATGAACAAAGAAAAATAAAATTCTTCTTTCGTATAAAAGTAACCCTCCCGCCAAGCGGGAGGTTCTTCATTTTCGGGCACAGCCCTAGTTTACTAGACCGAGTGCCAAGCACTCATGGGACGACCTGCCAGTCGCTGCGCTTTTTACTTGCTACCCGTAAACGGGTCCTCAGGGTAGTCTATACTTAGCTGCATGTTCTCTTTATCTTTTTTAGCTGATTTGCTATGTATTCCTTTATCACCTGAGTATTTTTGCCTGTCGTTGTAACCAAACTTTATGGACACTATCGGCAAAGCGGCAGGAACGGCATAAGTAAAGCGTATGAGTTGTTGTACCCATACGCTTGTTGTTATTTTTTAAGTTTATGCCGTAAGACGGAAGCTATATCGACTTTATAGACAATATCTATCACCCGCTCTTTGCCCGTATGCTTCGGATGACCGCCTACTACCACACGGTCTAAAAGCTCATAGCACATTTCGCGGGTAAGTTCCGGCGCTTCGAGATACTTCTTTATGTTCCGTATAAACTCATCCGCGCTCTGTATCGTGTTCGTCGTTTCGGTAAGCCGTGTTTCCAGCTCCGCTATTTCGTTTTCAAGCCTTTTCTGTTCATCGGAATATTTCTGTATGAAACTGATACAAATATCCTCCGGCATTTTGCCTTTCAGCCTGTCCTCATAGGCAAGCTGCATCAGGCGGGATAATTCCTCCGTGCGTTTCCGTTTAGCCTGCAATTCCTTCTTGGCGGACTTTATCGCTTTATCCGCAAGCTCGGCGTTATGACGTATAAAGTCTTCGCGGATGGTCTTTTCATCCAACACAATTCTTTGCGCCATCGCTCGTATGTCGTCGAGCACGATTGCCTCTATATCCTTCGCCTGTATAAAGTGCGAGAAACAGTACGCTTTCCCGATTCTCATATGATTGCCGCAGTTGAAATTGAAATCTATCTTTCCGTTTCGGTTAATATAATTCAGCTTCATCTTTCCGCCGCAATCGGCGCAGAATAAGAAACCCGACAGCGGATGCGTATATCCGCGCTTTGTTTTCCTGCCCTGCGCTACGGATTTTTCCACTTCGCGCACCTTATCCCAAAGCTCCTGCGTTATGATCGCCTCATGCGTATTGTGAACCACAACCCATTCGCTTTCGTCTTTCTTATACCGCTTATGGTTTTTATAGGAAATCGAACTCCAGCGTTGCTGCGCCATATGCCCCAGATAGGTGGGATTGTTCAGGATACTGTTTACAGCGCAGAAAGACCACAACCCCATATTTTCTTTGCGCCCTACGATTCCGTACTTCTCCATGCTGTAACGGCTGGGATTCAATATCCCTTCGGCATTCAGGATATCCGCTATCTTATGCGGGCTCAATCCGCTCGCGCGCATTTCAAATATCCTTTTCACGACTGCGGCGGCTTCTTCGTCAATGACGGGCGTTTTCTTTTCGGTATCGCTCTTTACATACCCGTAAGGAGCCTTTCTCGCATGATACTTTCCTTCCCGGGCATTCGCCTTTAATACCGTCCTGATCTTCTTGCTGGTATTTGCGGCGTGCCATTCGTTAAAGATATTCATAATGGGCATCATCTCCATGGCATTGCTGTCGCGGTTTTTCGTATCGACATTATCCTGTATGGCGATAAAGCGAATGCCGAACGCCGGAAAGACATAATCTACATACTGCCCAACTTCGATATAGTTTCTGCCGAACCTTGACAGGTCTTTCACGATGATGGTATTGATAACGCCGGTCTTGGCATCGTCCAAAAGCCGTTGCACCTCTGGTCTTTCGAACGTGGTACCCGATACGCCGTCGTCTATGTATTCGTCGTGAATTTCAAAACCATGCTCTTCGGCATACTTGCGTAAAATAGCCCGCTGGTTATCTATGGATACCGACTCGCCCTGACGTTCGTCCTCTTGGGA
>CALWCO010000026.1 GCA_944376455.1 uncultured Clostridia bacterium | reverse complement strand
ACTCTATTTTACCACAGATTTGTATGAACTCCTTTTTTTTCTCTCCACTGTTGCACTTAATAGTATAATTCACCAATAATAAAAATCCCCGTCGGCGCAGCCGACGGGGATATGTTTTTTACCCGTTATTCATTGTTTTTGACCGTCAAAGGAAAGAGGTAAAGGGCAATTACCCGAGGAGATATGCACAGATTATTAAGAAATTTATTAAGCAATCTCCGCACGGCGGGGTTGCCGTCTTTGTCGTTTTTGCCTGTTCGTTTTCGCGCAAGGACATATCCATGCCCGCAAAAAAGGACGAAAAACAAGGGGAAGAAATATCGCGATGTCGCGGGCGTCTGTCGGCGCGGGTGTGTCGGTGCAAGTGTCTCTCGGCGCGGGTGTTTGTCGGCGCGCATCCGCGCCGCTTTGCTTCAGTCGTCGTTTTGGTCCTTTTTGTCGTGCTTGCCTCTGGGTGGCTTGTTTCCCTTTCCGTTCTTTTCGGACGTCGGATCGGGCTCTTCCGCCTCGTCGTAAAGGATGTGATTGCCGCGGGAGAGGAGCAGGTCGATGAATTCACGGCTCCATTCCTCATTCAGCCGCAAGACAAAGCAATTTTCTCCCGTATACACGGCAATGCGGCAGCTCTTTCGGTCGAATACAATCTTGTCGAACAACGCGATTGTGTATTTACTTTTGAAGAACGCGAACGAAGTGATCAGCTGTGTTTCGGTTACGGTATATCGCGAGTTGTAGAGGATAAGCAGTAGACACAGGGCAATGAACAGAGAGAAGATGAATACAAAGATGTATTGCAAGGAGGATAAGAGATCGGCGAACCCGTCGAAATTGACGCATCGCCAGACCATCGTGCCGAAGACGAGCGCGCAGAGCGCCACGCCCGCCCAAGAGAGAAATGCGATGCTTTTCGGAAAACGAACACGGAAACTTTTCATGGTTTTATTATAGCACAAAAAAAGGCGTCGGTAAATATTTTTTTGCGGAATTGTGGTGATTTATACTTGAAAAATTCCGCGAATTAGGATAAAATAGAAAAAGAATAAAATTTTAGTTTCAGGAAGGGCAGATACCTATGATCAAACTCATCAGAAGCGGCGTTTACTATACGGGCGGAAAGATCGTGAAGGAGTCGCAGGCATTTTTGCGCGAGGAGCAGAAGGAGAAGGCGGTCCGCTCCACCTTATCCTATCGCATTTTGAGCGCGCATAATCACGGCGACGAGGAGAACCTCAAACTCAAATTTGACGCGATCGCGTCCCACGACATCACCTATGTGGGCATCATTCAGACGGCGAAAGCGAGCGGTCTGGAAAAATTCCCGTTGCCGTACACGCTGACCAATTGCCACAACTCTCTGTGCGCGGTCGGCGGCACCATCAACGAGGACGATCACGTATTCGGTCTTTCCGCCGCCAAGAAATACGGCGCGGACTATGTTCCCGCGCACCTGGCGGTCATCCACCAGTACATGCGCGAATGCGGTGCGAAGTGCGGCGCCATGATCCTCGGCTCCGACTCGCACACCCGTTACGGTGCTTTGGGCACGATGGCGATCGGCGAGGGCGGTCCCGAGCTGGTCAAACAGATTTTAAGCCAGACCTATGACGTCAAGCGTCCCGAGGTCATCGCGGTCTATCTCAAGGGAAAACTCCGAAAGGGCGTCGGCCCGCAGGACGTCGCGCTCGCACTCGTCAAGGCGACGTTCAAAAAACAGTTCGTCAAGAATAAGATTCTCGAATTCGTCGGCCCCGGGATTGCAAATCTTTCCATGGATTACCGCAACGGCATTGACGTCATGACCACGGAAACCACCTGTCTCTCTTCCGTTTGGGAAACGGACGAAAAGACCAGGGAATATTACCGCATTCACGGCAGAGAGGGGGACTATAAGGAACTGAAAGCGGGAGATCCCGCCTATTACGACGGCGCCGTCGTCATCGATCTCTCCCGCGTGGAGCCGATGATCGCGCTTCCTTTTCATCCGTCCAATGCCTACACCATCCGCGAATTCCTCGCCAATCCCCGCGAAATTCTTGAAAAAGTCGAAGAGCAGGGTCGAAAACTCAAGGGCGACGATTCCTTTACGCTGACCGACAAGATCATGCCCGACGGCAGGGTCAAGGTCGATCAGGGCATCATCGCCGGTTGTGCGGGCGGCATGTATGAGAACATCGCCGAAGCGTATGAGATCCTCAAGGATAAGAACATCGGTTCCGACGCTTTCACGCTCTCGGTCTATCCCTCTTCCCAGCCCGTCTTCAAGGGGCTCGTGGACAACGGCTATATCGGCGGGCTCATGGAGAGCGGCGCAATCGTCAAGACGGCGTTTTGCGGCCCCTGTTTCGGCGCGGGCGACGTTCCCGCCAACAACGGCCTGTCCATCCGTCACACCACCCGTAACTTTGAAAACCGCGAAGGATCCAAGCCCGCGGGCGGTCAGCTCGCGGCCGTCGCGCTGATGGACGCGCGCAGCATCGCCGCCACTGCGGCCAACGGCGGATACCTCACCTCCGCGCTCGACGCGTCGTACACCAAACGGTTCAAAAAATACACGTTCGATGCCAATATCTATAAGAACAGGGTATACCACGGCGCCATGTGCCCCAAGGCACAGGAGAACCTGGTCTATGGCCCGAACATCGCCGATTGGCCCGAACAGATCGCGCTGGGTGACAACCTGCTCATGCGCATGGCGTCCGTTCTGACCGATCCCGTCACCACGACGGATGAACTCATTCCCTCGGGCGAAACGTCTTCTTATCGCTCCAACCCCATGAAGCTCGCGTCCTTTGCGCTTTCGCGCAAGGATCCCGCCTATGTCGGCAGGGCGAAGGACATTCAGAAAGAAGAGAGCGTACGCCGCGAAACGGGCAAGTTGCCCGACGAGGTGTTGTCGGCTCTCGGCGCCGTTACGATCGGCGAAAATACCGTTTACGGCAGTTGCGTCGTTGCGGTCAAACCGGGCGACGGCTCGGCGCGCGAACAGGCGGCGTCCTGCCAACGCGTGCTCGGCGGCGTCGCGAACATCGCGCGGGAATACGCCACCAAACGTTACAGAAGCAACCTCATCAACTGGGGCATGCTGCCCTTCCTTTGCGAAAAAGAGACTTTCGCCGTCGGAGACTATGTCTACATCGAAGGCATCCGCGAAGCCGTGGAGAGCGGGGCGGAAAAAGTGATGGCCAAGCACATTTCGGGCGGAAAAGTCAAGGATATCGCGCTTTCTCTGGGAGCGCTTACGCCCGATGAACGCAAGATCATTCTCGCGGGTTGCCTCATCAATTTCAACAAAAACAAGGCCGGAACATCGAAGAAGTAACAGAACGGGCTGAAAGCGGGACTCCGCTTTTGCTCCAAAGAAAAAAATTCACGCCGTGCCGGGTTTCTGCACGGCGTGCTTTTATATCGGTATGCTTTTATGGCATATATTAAATAAATTATAGTTTAAAAATCGCCGCGCGGCGTGTCCGTTCGGCGTATTGTCGGGAAAGAAAAGAGGAAAATATGATCGAAGTAAGAGGAAAATACAACGAAGCAAAAATTTTCACGGACGTCGTGGACAATGCGTCCGTTTCGCAGGTGATTGAGCTGTGCAATCAGGAGTTTGCGGCGGGGAGCCGCATTCGATTGATGCCCGATATTCATGCGGGCGCGGGCTGCACGGTCGGCACGACGATGACCGTGCGGGATAAGATCGTGCCCAATCTGGTCGGCGTGGACATCGGTTGCGGCATGGAAGTCATCCGTATACGGGAAGAATACATCGAGCCGCAAAAACTGGATAAACTCATTTACGAAAAAATCCCGTCGGGATTTTCCGTCCGCAGTAAGCCGCATCGGTTTCTGGACATGGTCGATCTCGATGCGCTGTGCTGCATCGATCACATCAACCGCCCGCGGGCGGAGAAGAGCATGGGCACGCTCGGCGGCGGGAATCACTTCATCGAGGCGGATAAGGACGACGAGGGACATATCTACATCGTCGTGCATTCCGGCAGTCGGCACTTGGGATTGGAGGTCGCAAAATATTATCAGGAAGAGGGATACAAAGTATTGAATCACTCAGACGATGCCTCTCTCCAACAGGTGATCGCGGAGATGAAGCGGGCGGGAAAGCAGAAGGACATCGAAAAGACGCTCAAAAAGCTGAAAAACGTCAAGCAGACCGCCGTCCCGCGGGAATTGGCATATGTGACGGGAGAGCTGTTCGAACGGTACATCCATGACATGAAGATCGTTCAGCAATATGCCGCCCTGAATCGGCAGGCCATGATCGACGAAATCGTCAAGGGCATGAAATTCCACGCGGAAGAACAGTTTACCACCATACACAATTACATCGATACGGACAACATGATCCTGCGCAAAGGCGCCGTTTCTGCACAGAAGGGAGAAAAATTGCTCATTCCCATCAATATGCGCGACGGCAGTCTGATTTGCGAAGGGAAGGGGAACGAGGATTGGAACTGTTCCGCGCCGCACGGTGCGGGGCGTCTGATGAGCCGCGCCGCGGCCAAACAGTCCTTCACCGTCTCCGAATTCAAAAAGCAGATGACGGGCGTGTATACCACGTCCGTGAACAAAGGCACTTTGGACGAATGCCCCATGGCGTACAAGGGGATGCAGGACATTCTCGACAACATCGGGCCCACGGCAGAAGTGCTGAAAATCATTCGTCCGATTTATAACTTCAAGGCAGGGGCGGAGGAATAAAAAGAACGCGCTTTGCGCGTCATTATCGCTCCCCGACGGGCGCAACGGATGGCAGTCAATCTGTTGGAAGAATAAGAAAATCCCGCCCGCCGCAACGAAAGTTGCGGCGGGCGGGATTTCTTTTTTTATGCCTGCCATGTCTTGATTCGGCGGCAATATATTTAAGAATCGTCATGCGCTTTGACGGCTGGTTTTATGTATTTATTATGTTTCGTCGGCAGTCGCCGCGTCGGTGCTGTTCGTTCCGTCGGCGGACGCGCCGCTTGCCTGTACCGCTTCGCTTGTTTGTGTCTCGTCATTCAGTTGGTTTGTCGGAATGCCTTCAGCGACGGCGGGCGGGTTTGTGCCGCCGTTTTGAACGCCCGTCTGAGCGGCAAGGGATTTTTGCGCGAGTGCGGCAAAGACGGCGCAGACAATGATCAGCACGAAAATCACGACGGGCAACCAGAACATAATTTTAGTGCCTTCGGCATCATCGCCTGCGGTAAAGACTTTAAAATAAATAGACACAATGATTGAAAATAAAATATACAGAACTGCAAAGACAAGGGACGGGACGCTAAAAGTGGTTAACGCGCGGAAATTTTTATTGCTGAAAGCACAGAAAGTTTTTTGAATTGTTGAAGCCAGGAAACAAAAGAGCGTGAAATGAACCAATAAGCCGCCGAAACCGAATAAAAGTATGCCGAGCACGCCGTCAGCTTGAATATCGAATCCGTGTTCCATTGTCGCCATGGACAAAGCGCTCAAAAAATTCATGCCTACGTGCATGATCTGACTGTCTTGATCCACAATTAACCCGAAAGCAGTGCCGCCCAAAAGAAAAAATGCGATGACGGCCGTTGTAAGCGTGATCAATGCGAAGATACAATTTGAGGTGTATTGTCTGATGAAAGATAAAGGTCCTTGGGAAAGAAAACGTCCGAAAACGGAAACAAGAAGACAAATACCCGAAAGCAAAAGTCCCGTAACGGTGGGGGCGTTCAATGTCATATGTAATCTTACGACAGTGGCAGAATTGATCAGCCCGGCCGATACTGATGAAATGGCAAGTAAAACCGTTGCGCCGAGTGCATAAAAAATCCAAGATTTTATACCGTCGAGGGCAATGCCATCGCCTTTGGCCGGAAAAAATTTTAAATATTTATGAATGGATTTGATGGTTAAACAGCCGGTCATTACAACGGCAAAGAGATAGAAAAGCGTATTCAGGACAAGGACGAAAAAGGTGATGGCTGTATTTTCATTAAATTCGGAGCCGAAGAAAAACACTTCATAACCTTCCCAAAGGAAATAAGAAAATCCGCCTTGGGTAAAACCGTCCAGGTTTAGCATCTCCATTGAACTTTCTGCAGTTGTATTCCCGCCAAGGGAAAAGCCGATGAAAAAGGAAAAAATAAAGGTAAGGATAACGCCGATAAGAGCAAATGTTTCAAATGTAAGATTGGCGATATCGCTTTGAGACAATTTTTTGACGACGTTTTCTCGAAAGGAAATTTCCGTCTTTTTTTCTTCAAGGCATGTGGTTTGTTCGGTCGTGTTTTTATTCATTGCTATTCTCCTAGTTTTCTCATTTCTTTTATCATATCATTACGGATTGATTTTGTCAAGGAGTATTTTCAAAAAAACGTCCGCCGCAACGAAAGTTGCGGCGGACGTTTTTTTCTTTTTTGATGCCTACCATGTCTTGATTTTGGCAACAATATGTTTCGGAATTGTCATGCGCTTCGACGGCTGGTTTTATGTATTTGTTACATTTCGTCGGCACTCGCCGCGTCTGTGCCGTTCGTTTCGTCGGCGGGTACGCCGATTGCCTGTACCGCTTCGCTTGCTTGCGCCTCGTCATTCGGTTGACTCGTCGGAATGCGAATGCCTTCAGCGACGGCGGGCGGGTTTGCGCCGCCGTTTTGAACGCCCGTCTGAGCGGCAAGGGATTTCTGTGCGAGCGAGGCAAAGACGGCGCAGACGGCGGTCAGTACAAAAATCACGACGGGCAACCAGAACATACTTTCAGCGCCTTCGACAGAAGTGCCTAAACTCAAAATTTTGAAGTTGATGGCGGAAACAATCGCAAAGACAATATACAGCAAAGATATGATCGCGGAAATGATGGCAAAGTTTTTCAAAGCGGGTGCCTGTTTTTCGGTGAATGCGGAAAAGATTGCGTACATTTCGACTGCCAGCATCGCAAAGAGGGCGCAATGTACGAGCGTCCCGCCGATCCCGCCGATGATCGTGCCGATCATGCCGTCGATTTCGAAATTAAATCCGCTTTCGCTCGTTGCGAGACTGAGCATACCCAAGAAGTTCATGCTCATGCTGATTTCTCCGTACGCCGTCGGAACCGTAAATCCGATCGCCGCACCGCCGAGCAGGAAGAAGGCGACAATTGCGGTGATGAACGCGCCCGCGGTGAAGGACAGTCCGAGCACCCGTTGTTTCGTAAACGAGCCGACTTTTTCGGTCAGGAAATTTCCGAATCCGGCAATCAGCAAGCATACGCCCGAAAGAATGAGTCCCGTAAGGGTGGCGGTGTCGAAAGACAGGGATAATTGTGAAACGGAAAAATTCACATTTTTTACGGCGATAGAAGAGAGCGCGAGCAGTACCGTTGCGCCGACGGCGTAAAAAATCCATGCTTTTCCGGCATCTATGAAGATATTTTTCCTGTCGGGCGACGCAAGTTTGAAATTTTTCTGTACGAATCTTTCGAACCGAGAAGGGGCGCCGCCCTTTCCTGCTGATTCAAAAGGCAGGATATTGATGTATTTCAGCAAGGTTTTTACGGCGAAATATCCCGTCGGAATGATGGCGACAAGGCAAAAAAGCGTATTCAGGATGAGGACGATGAAGGTGAACGCCGAGTTGGCATTCAGTTCATAAGCGAAAAAGAAAAGTTCATATCCTTCCCATAAAAAATAGGACAGATTGAACCGATCTGTGATTGTGCTCAGATCCATAATATCTTCGGAAATTCCCGTCAAGCCGTTTTCCGTGAGAGAAAGCCCGACAAAGAAAGAAAAGATGAAAGCCAGAACGGCGCCGAGCAGCGCAATGGTTTCAAAAGTCCGTTGCATCGGGTTGGCCCGGAACGGATCGATCACTCTGCTTCTCGTTGCGCCCCAAAGAGCCCGGTCCAGCGTTTCTTCTTCATTGGTTGCAAAATTTTTCTGTCTTTGTTCGTCGTTCATTTAAAATTCCCCCTGTTTTTTTTGACGGAAAGCCGATCGGCGGCCTTTCCGTTAAATTTATTATACAATGAATTGCATATTCTGTCAAGGGGGGATTTGTCAGAGGCGTGGAGAGTAATGCCGAAAAGCGCATTTTGCACACAAAAAAACATCCGGACAATTCTGTGAGCAGTAATTGTCCGGACGTTGTGGTGAAGATGATAGGAGTTGAACCTACGACCTCTACCATGTCAAGGTAGCGCTCTAACCAACTGAGCTACACCTTCAAAAACAGGATATATTTATTAAACCATTTTTCATGAAAAAAGTCAACCTTTTTTTGTTCGTTTGTGAAAAAAATTCAAAAAAATAAAAATTTTCGTTTTTTGAAAATTTCTATTGAAAAATCGTTGACAAACGAAAAAGAATACGTTATCATAAATGCAAGCAAACCGAAGATGCGGAGTAGTAATCCGAATTTGGAGAATCCACAGAGAGCTTTCGTCTGGTGTAAGAAAGCGTTTTTCCGACGGATGAATGGACCGCGGAGGACGACGGCGAGTTTTTTTGAAAAGGTAGCCGCGTCGGGTCTTTCCCGTTACAGAAAGAGGGCATGTCAGTGCCTGTAAAGAGGCAGTCTTTTTTTATTGCAGACTGTGAAATTGGGTGGCAACACGGTAAATTCGTCCCATAGGCGGAATTTATCGTGTTTTTTTGTTAAAAAAAAGAAAATAATCAATAAGACATACAGGAGGTAAAAAGTCATGTCTTTGAAGAACATTCCTTACAAAATTTATCTGAGCGAATCGGAGATGCCCAAAGCATGGATGAACGTCAAGGCATACATGCCCGAACAGCACGACCCGTTCCTGAACCCCGCGACGGGCAAGCCCTGCACGGCGGAAGATCTGGAAGCGGTGTTCTGCAAAGAATGCGTGGAACAGGAACTCAACTGCACGGATAAAGAGATCGAAATTCCGCAGGAAATTCTCGATTTTTACCGTATGTTCCGTCCGTCGCCCCTCGTGCGCGCCTATTGTCTGGAAAAGGCACTCGACACGCCCGCGCATATCTATTATAAATTCGAGGGCAACAACACGTCCGGCTCGCACAAGCTCAATTCGGCGGCCGCGCAGGCATACTATGCCAAGAAACAGGGCCTGACGTCGATCACGACCGAAACGGGTGCGGGACAGTGGGGTACCGCGCTTGCCATGGCGGCCGCGTATTTCAATCTCGACCTCAACGTATATATGGTGAAGTGCTCTTATGAGCAGAAGCCCTACAGACGGGAAGTCATCCGCACTTACGGCGCAAACGTCATCCCTTCCCCGTCCGACACGACGGAAGCGGGCCGCAAGATCCTCAAAGAATTCCCCGGCACGGGCGGTTCGCTCGGCTGTGCCATCGCGGAAGCGGTGGAAAAGGCGGTCAGTACGCCCAATTGCCGTTATGTGCTCGGCTCCGTGCTCGATCACGTGCTCTTGCACCAGTCGGTCATCGGTCTGGAGAGTAAAATCGCCCTCGACAAGTACGGCGTTCAGCCTGACATCGTCATCGGTTGCATGGGCGGCGGTTCCAACTTCGGCGGACTCATCACGCCCTTCATGGCCGAACGGCTGCAGAGCAAAAACAACATCCGCTTCATCGGGGTCGAACCCGCCAGCTGCCCGTCGGTCACCCGCGGAAAATATGCCTATGATTTCTGCGACAGCGCAAAGATCACGCCGCTTGCAAAAATGTATACGCTCGGCTGTGAATTCATGCCTTCCGCCGACCATGCCGGCGGCCTGCGTTATCACGGCATGAGCCCCGTCATTTCCAAACTGGTTGCGGACGGATACATCGAGGGGCGCGCCGTCAAACAGACGGAAGTTTTCAAAGCGGCGGAAGCGTTTGCGCGTTGCGAGGGCATCCTGCCCGCGCCTGAAAGCAGCCATGCCATTCGTGCGGCCGTCGATGAAGCGCTCAAATGCAAGGAAACGGGCGAGAAAAAGACCATTCTGTTCGGTCTTACGGGCACGGGCTATTTCGATATGGCCGCCTACCAGAGCTATAACGACGGCAGGATGAAGGACTATGTTCCGACGGAGGCAGATCTCAAGCGCGGGTTTGACAGCCTGCCTAAACTCGGCTGAAACATCGCCTGAAGTCAAAGCGGCGGCATGGCGCGGCGGTAAACGTCGACGCGTTGCCGTTTTGAAAAGGAATTTGTTTCATCAGACTTCCGCCGCGCGGCGACTTTCACCGCGCGGCGGGGGAATAAAAAAACTTTTTTCGGAAGGACGAAACGGAAGACCCGTTTCATTCAATGCAAGAAATTTTTTTAACGGCAAAGCACGCTTTGCCGTTTTTTTTCATATATTGACGGTATGAAAAAAGACCGTACGGAAAAACCGCTCACGTTGTCGGTATGCCTGATCGTCAAAAACGAAAGTGCCGTGCTTGCCAGGTGCCTGGATTGCGCGGCAAAGTTTGCCGACGAAATCGTCGTCGTCGATACGGGTTCGTCGGACGATACCCGTTCCATCGCCCGAAAATTTACGGCGCACGTCTTTGATTTTGTTTGGCGGGACGATTTTTCGGCTGCCCGCAATTATGCCTTTTCCCGCGCGCACGGGGACTATCTCATGTGGCTGGATGCCGACGACGTCATTGAAGCGTCCGAAATTGAAAAGATAAAATTCCTGAAACAGCGGCTTGCCCTGGCGGATACATTCATGTTTCTTTATCATTCGGGCGGGTTGTCCTATTGCCGCGAACGTATTCTGCGCAATTGTCCGCAAGCTTGTTGGCAAGGGCGGGTACACGAGGTGATTCCGCCCTTCGGACGCGTGTCCTTTGAGGATATAACTATTCTGCACGCCAAGGAAAACGCGGGCATGGATACGCCCGATTGCCGCAATCTCAATATCTATCGCAAGATGCTTTCCGAGGGGGAACCCTTTTCCGCACGGGATGAATTTTACTATGCGCGGGAACTGTTCTATCACCGCGATTACGGTACGGCGATTGAACGTTTTGAAAGTTTTTTGTCCCGCGCGGACGGATGGGCGGAGAATAAAATCGCCGCGTGCGAGCACCTTGCCGACTGTTTTCTCGCGACGGGGGATCGGGAAAAAGCCGAACTGAGTTTGTTGCGTGCACAGCTTTACGGCTCGCCTCGCGCCGAACATCTTTTTAAACTCGGCGGAATTTTCTTTGAAACGGGGGATTATTTCCGTGCTGCGTTTTATTATCAGTCTTGCCTGCTTTGCAAAAGGGCGGAGAGTACGGGCGGATTCTATGTCTCCGATTGTTACGGCTTTCTGCCTTGTATCCAGCTCTGTGTCTGCTTTTCCCGTATGGGCGACAATGCCGCGGCCGAACGATACAACCAGATGGCGGGAGAATACAGGCCGGACGATCCCGCATATCTCTACAATGTCGGTTATTTTCGCGCCTTGCGCAAACGGGAAAAGTCGGGGACCGAACAGTCGGGGGATGCGGAAACGCGCACGGATGGGGCTACGCGCGCGGGAAAGGATGAACATGGTGCGGGAGAAGGGGAATAAAATAAAACGGGCGGGAAACGCTTTGCGTCTCCCGCCCGTTTGAAAATTCTTTGGGAATGCCGATCGTGTAATTGCAATCGCAAAAATGCCGTTCGATGCGGGCATGCCCATCTGATTTTTTTGCTTGCAAATTTATGCGATAACTTCGATCCAGCCTTCGGGTGCCTCGATTCTGCCCATCTGAATGCCCGTGAGCGTATCGTACAGTTTCTGAATGACGGGTCCCATTTTTTCCATGCCCGAGGGGAAGCAGATCTCTTTGCCGTGGTCATAGATCTTGCCGACGGGGGAAATGACGGCGGCGGTGCCGCAAAGTCCGCATTCCGCGAAATCTTTGAGCTCGGAGAAGAGCACTTCCCTGTGCTCGACTTTCATGCCGAGATAGTGTTCCGCGACATAGCAGAGGGAGCGGCGGGTGATGGAGGGGAGAATGCTGTCCGACTTGGGCGTGACCACGGTGCCGTCCTTGGTGATGAAGAGGAAGTTTGCACCGCCCGTCTCTTCGACTTTACTGCGCGTGGCGGGATCGAGGTACATATTTTCCGCAAAACCCTCTTGATGCGCGGTAACGATGGCGTGAAGGCTCATGGCATAGTTGAGCCCCGCTTTGATGTGTCCCGTGCCGTGGGGAGCGGCGCGGTCAAAGTCGGAAACTTTGATCACGATGGGTTTGACGCCGCCCTTGAAATAGGGCCCGACGGGGGTGGTGAAGATGCGGAACTGATATTCGTTGGCGGGTTTGACGCCGATGACGGCGTCCGAACCGAACATATAGGGCCGTATGTAGAGGGTGGCGCCGCTGCCGTAAGGCGGGACATAGGCGGCGTTGGCCTTGACGACCTGTCTGACGGCGTCTACAAACTTATCCTGCGGGAAAGCGGGCATTTCAAGACGGAGCGCACTGTCGTGCATGCGCCGGGCGTTGAGGTCGGGACGGAAGCAGACGATGTCGCCGTGGAGAGTGGTATAGGCTTTGAGCCCTTCAAAACAGGTCTGTGCATATTGCAAGACACCCGCGCATTCGGTGATGACGACTTTATCGTCCTCAGTGAGCCTCCCTTCGTCCCAGGCGCCGTTTTTATAGTCGGAAACAAAGCGGTAGGGCGTTTTGATATAACCGAAGCCGAGGTTTTCCCAATCGATGTTGGCTTTTTCCATGATAAACTCCTTCGGGTACGGAAAACGAAAGGGGTCGCCGTATCCTGATCAATCGATAAAATAAGTTTTCTTTTTATTATACCCCCCCTTGAAAATATTGTCAAGAGCTATGAAAAAAAATATTAAAAAAAAGGAGAAAAAGCCAAGAAAAAAAGGCAAAAAAACACTTGCTAAAAGTGTGGTTGTTTGTTATAATATATTGGCATGTGAAATTGTCGAGGCGTAGCGCAGTTTGGTAGCGCGCTTGGTTCGGGACCAAGAGGTCGTGGGTTCGAATCCCGTCGCCTCGACCAAACCGAGGATAAGGGCGCATCTTGCGCCCTTTTTCCTGTCTCGGGCTTCGGTCATTTACGTCTTTGTAAACTCCCTCGCCCTCGCATTTGAAAGGACGCAATCTGCAACCTTTCTGCTCGGGGCGGAGGGGCGCATTTTTATCCACGAAACCCAAAATTGAAAAAAGCGGGCAAAAACCCGCTTTTTTGTTTTATTCACCGCTCTTCCTCTTCAAAGCGGATGCGGCGCGGCTCGTCGTAGGCAGACGGCTTTTTTTTGACCCGCTTTTTTTCGACCAGGTAATAGACGGGCGCGGGAGCGCTTTGCCGCGGTTTTTGCCGCGGGGCGTCCCCTTCTTTCCCGCCTTGTCGGTTTTGGCTTTCCTCGTTTGGCTGTTTGCTTTGCTCTTCTTTGTAGATCGCCAGCCCCTTGCAGGACAGTTTGACGGCGTGCACGACGACGAAACAGAGTAGAAACAGAATACAGACGGCAACGCCGCCCCATGCCTGCGTTGCGCTGAGCAGGCAATGAAAGAAAAAAAGAAGGATATTCATAACGTATTCTACTATACAGTTTTCCCGCCGTCGTAAAAGGACGTATTTTTTCCCGAAACGCCGTTTTCTGTCGAAAGGGAGAACGGAAAATTGCCGCGTTTTCATGCGCATCGTGCTCAAAAATTTACGGAATGTCCGACCGAAATCCGCAAGGGGGGATGAATTTTACCCCGAAAAAGTATCTTGACAAAAGAAGGGCGGCGATATATAATAACAATAAATCATGGACCCTTGCATTCCAGAAGGTGCGCGGTGTAAATTTTTTGCACAGGGGGAGAAAGGCAATGAAATTCGATATAGCGATCATAGACGACGAACCGCGGGAACGGGAACACCTCAGATATATGCTCGAAAAATACTTCGCGGGGAGCCGGGATACGTGCGAGATAAAGACTTACACGAGCGCGGAGGCATTTTGCGAGGGCTATCACGCGGATACGGATATCGTCTTTTTCGACATCGACATGCCGGGCATGAACGGCATGGAAGCGGCGCGCTTCATCCGCGAACGCGACAACAAAGTCGTCATCGTGTTCGTTACGAAAATGATGCAGTTTGCGATAGAGGGATATACGGTGCAGGCGTTCGATTTCATCGTAAAGCCCATCAACGAGGGAAGTTTCGTCATCAAATTCGACCGCATCCTCAACATGGTCAGAAAGGTTTCCGACGAGGCGATGGTAACGCTGAACGTGGTCGGCGGCAAAAAGCGCGTGTTCGTTCGGGAGATCATATATGTTGAAGTGCGCAATCACTATCTCACCTATCATATGTCGGACGGGGAATATGTCGTCCGCGGGACGATGGGCGAGGTGGAAAAACTGCTTTCCGGCTACCATTTCGGCAGGTGCAACGCCTGTTATCTCGTCAACATGAAACACATCAGCGATTTCAGGGGCGATTGGATCACGGCGGGCGGGGACAAACTCAAAATATCCCAGAGCAAAAAACAGGAATTTCTCGGCGAGTTCGCAAAGTACCTCGGAGGCGGATCATGTTAGAAACCTCTGTGTCCCTCGTCCTCATGATCGCGGAACTGATGATCGCGGAATACATATTTGCCTCGCGTTTGTCCAAAAAAAGTCTGTTTCCGCTGCGGCTCTTCGGCTCGTTCGTCGTCTGCGTCGAGGCGATCTTCATCGTCATCGCCCTGTTTTACAGGTCCACGGATATATTGTTCTCCTATTCCGAAACGGACAATTGGGAGAACTCCCTGTTCAAATTGTTTTTGTATATTTTTGCATTCGTGCTGACGATCGGCGGCATGAAATTCTGCTTTGACGCTTCGATATGGCTGATCATGTTCTACTGTTCGGGGGCGTATGCGACGCAGCACATGGCAAAAAACATAGCCTCGCTGATCGGCTTTTTCACGGTCGGAACGGAGGGTCCCGCCTATTGGCTGATCGAGGCGGGGGTATGCGTTTGCACGTTTGCGCTCGTATGGCTTTTGTTCGTGCGCAATCGGACGCAGCCCGACGACCGGCAGGAAGTGTATAAAAAGGTCCTGCTCTCCTTCGCCGTGATCTTCATCTGCGTTTTGCTGTCGCGCTTCACCGTGGACAACGGCGCGCGCGGCGTGATATCGTTCGTGGTCGAAACGATCTACGGCGTCGTATGCTGCGTCCTCGTGCTTGTCGTCCTTTCGGGCATCAACAAGATGGACCGCATCCGCAACGACCTCGTCATCACCGAGGAGATATTGAAGCGCGAACGCGAACAGTATAAACTCTCCAAGGAAAAAGTGGAACTCATCGATATAAAATATCACGATCTCAAACACCAACTTTCGCAACTGCGCGAAGGCTGGTCGGAAGAGCGCATCGCCAAGATCGAAGACGCCATCATGATCTGCGGCGCCATCGTGCGCACCGGCAACGACGTGCTCGACGTGATACTGACGGAAAAAAGCCTGCAATGCGAGAAAAACGGCATATCGCTGACGTGCACCTGCAACGGGGAAGATTTGTCGTTCATGGATAAGTGCGACATCTATGCCCTGTTCGGCAACGCGTTGTCCAACGCGATCGAGAGCGTGGGGAAGATCGAGGACGAGAGCCGGCGCAGCATCGTGATGGACATGCGTTCGGTGGGCGGCATCCTGTCCGTGCATATAGAAAATTTCTATGCGGGCAACCTCGTCATGAAGGACGGTTTTCCCGTAACCGACAAGGACAAGGCGCAGCACGGGTTCGGGATCAAGAGCATGAATTATATCGCCGCGCAGTACGGCGGACATATGAGCATCTCCGCACAGAACGGAAGGTTCTGCCTGGATTTCATCTTCCCGGTACGGGAGAAGGACAAAAAGGCGGTGCCTGCGGGCAAAACCGCAAAAGATCCCGCCCGATAAAGCGGGGTGCGGCGGCGAAAAGGATAAAAAACAAAATCGGACGCAAGAACGTTGTTTTTTTCCGTCCCTTTTCTTTTGCTTTTTTTAAGTTACGCCAGCCTCGGCACGAGTTAGGACACCTCTATTGAAAAAAGTTTTTCGCTGTGTTATGCTGTTCTCGGTTAACCGTTCAGGCATATGCCGAAAATAAGAAACAGAAGGAGGATCTTATGAGGGGCGTAAAAAATTTTTTACGGAAAAAGACCGTCGGATATTGGCTGTCGCTTTTCGGGGCGGTGCTTTCCCTGATTACCGCCGTGGTCTATGCCGCGGCATACGCAGGCTCCAACTATATGAGTTGGCTCTCGTTTGCCATGCTGCTTTTTGCTTTCGCGGCGTTTCTGCTGCTGTCGGCGTTCGATATTTCCGCGCCGTTCGCACCCGCGGCGGCGGGCATCTTCGATCTCGTCGCCATGTGTCTTTACATCGACGGGATATACATGTATCTCACCGAGGTGTTTTACGGCGGCGTCAATGCGGCGTCCATGGCGGAACTTGATCCCGCGTTCGTTTTCTGTCTTTTGGCGGAGATCGTCTGCGTGGGACTTGGAATTGCGGGCGTGTTCATGCGGCAGTGCAGACCCGTTGCAAAAAAGAAATCAAGCGCCGTCCGCAAAGCGGGCACGGCGATGAAAGGAGGGGGAAGATGAAAAAAGCCAATGTTGCGGTCATCTTTAAGATATTCAGCGTTATCTTTGCGCTGTCCACCGCATTGCTCCTGACCGTCGGTTCGATCGTGATGGAAAATCAATCCGCCGTCAACGGCTTTCTGAATGCACAGACGCAGATCGTCTATGAAGAAGAGGACGGCGAAGAGCGGGACAGCACCTATTTCAAAACGGAATTTAACTCCGTGGCGGAAGTCATCGCCAACGGAGAGGCATTGTGCGAGGAGACGGTCGCGGAAGGCGCCGTGCTGCTCAAAAACGAAGCGGGCGCTCTGCCGCTTGCTTCCGGCAGCAAGATCAGCCTGTTCGGGGCAGGTTCGGTGAACATCGTCGTGGGCGGCGGCGGTTCGAGCAGTACGGGGGCAAGTTACGTCGATTTCAAGACGGCGTTTGAAGACCCGTCCGTCGGGCTGGACGTCAACGACGAACTTTGGAATTGGTACGCTTCGCATCCCGAATACGGCAGGAAGATGGGTTCGGGCATCGGTGCGCGCAGCACGATCGGCGAAGCGCCGTGGAGCGTCCTGCCCGAGGCAAAGAACGCCGCCGCGGATGCCGCGGTCTTCATCGTAACCCGCGTGGGCGCGGAGGACGGCGACGTGCACCTGAATTCGGGCGACAATAACGACATGACGAACGGCAACTACCTTGCCCTCTCCCCGCAGGAGCGGGACGTCCTTGCCAATCTCAAAAAACTGAAAGGCTCGGCGTTTGACAAGATCGTCGTCGTTCTGAACACCTCCAATCAGGTGGAACTTGACTTTGCCGACAGCGAGGAGTTCGGCATAGATTCCATCCTCTGGTGCGGCACGCTCGGTTCGACGGGTTCGCGCGCGGTGGGGGACATCCTCGTCGGCAACGTCAACCCTTCGGGGCGGCTTTCGGACACCTTCTGGATGCAGCACCGCTATAACCCCGTCAACGCCAACTTCGGCGACTATACCTTCGGGGGCAAAATGGCGGACGGCGGCGATCCCTCGGGGCTCGCCATCTACGATTACGGCACGACCTACCGCGTCGGATACGTCGTCTATCAGGAGGGCGTATACGTTGGTTACCGTTACACCGAAACGCGCTATGAAGATTATGTAACGGGACGGGAAAAGACGGGCGATTATATCTATTCGGACGTCGTTGCCTATCCCTTCGGCTACGGAACGGGCTATTCGACGTTCGCATGGTCGGATTTCAACTGCGTTTACGACGCCGAAACGGACGTGTATACGATCAGCGTGAAGGTTACGAACACGGGCGGGACGGACGGCAAGGAAGTCGTGCAGATCTATGCGCAGAAGCCGTATACGCCTTACGATGAAACTTACGGCGTGGAGAAACCCGCCGTCGAACTGGTCGGCTTTGCCAAGACCGACCTGCTCGCAGCGGACGGCAAGGGCAGCGAGACGGTAACGATCACCGTTCCGGGCGAATATCTCGCTTCCTATGATTCCAACGGCAAGGGAACGTACATCGCCGAAGCGGGCGATCATTTCCTGACCGCCGCGCGCGACGCCCACGAGGCGGCGAACAACATCCTTGCCGCCAAGGGCTATACGCCCGAGACGACGGACGGAAAAATGACGGCGGAAGGCAATGCCCTGATGACCGAGAAAATCACGTTCGCCGCGGGCATGGATGGCTTCTCTTTTGATTCCGACGGCGTGGACGCGGAGAAATATTCCGTCGCGGACACGGGCGCGGACATCGTCAACCGCTTTGACTATGCGGACATGAACCGCTATGAACACAAGGGCGAAAACAGCGTGGCATACGTTACCCGCAAGGATTGGAACGGCACGGTAACTTACGGCATCGGCGATAATAACGCCGTCCTTTCCAACCAGGTCAGGCTGACGCTCAACGCCGGGCTCGAAAGCGACCTGCGGGAAGAGGAATACCAGGAAGCGCCCGCCGACGACGTTGCCTATCCGACGTACCGATCGACGGAAACGTCGTATATGCTCATCGACATGCGCGTCCGCGACGGCGGGGGCGATGATCCCGAAAACGAAGAAGAGATCCCGTATGACGACCCGATGTGGGACGATCTTCTGGACCAACTTTCGTGGGAGGACACGGTGGGGCTTCTCTCCTGCGGCGAACGCATGACGAGCGCCATCAATTCCATCGCCAAAATGCGCACGATCGACCACAACGGCGCCGTGGGGGTCAACCAGACCTTCAACAACAACGAGGGCAACAACCGCGGTTTTGCCGTTCAGAACAACGACCCCGACAAGAGCAGATCCCCGAGCGCCTATCCCTGCAACGGCATTGCCGCCGCCACGTTCAACACCGAACTGATGGAGCGTTACGGCAAAGCGTGGGGCGAAGACGCGCTCTGGGCGGGCTATGCCGGGCTATACGGACCGGGGCTGAACATGCACCGTTCTCCCTATGCCGGGCGCAATTTTGAATATTTCAGCGAAGACTCCATGCTGGCGGGCAAGATCTGTTCCGCACTCTCCGAAGCCGTGCAGAGCAAGGGGATCTATGTCTATCTCAAACACCCTCTGCTCAACGATCAGGAAGCGGGGCGGCGCACGATCTCCACATGGGCGAACGAACAGTCCATCCGCGAGATTTACCTGCGTCCCTTTGAGATCTGCATCGAAGAGGGCGGCACCCGCAACATCATGACGGGGCTCAATAAAGTCGGTCCGACCAACAACATCTTTACGGGCTTCGTCGACGACCTTCTCCGCGGCGAATTCGGCATGAAAGGCTTTGCCGTAACCGACTACATGCACAACGCGCAAAGTCAGGTCATGCCCGTGGCGCACCTCTACGGCGTCGACCTTCCCGACCGCGATTACAGCCAGATGAACGCCTATGCAAGATACGAAAAGGGGCACGGCGCGTTGGCATGGGCAATGCGTGAGAGCGTGCACAGGATCCTCTACACCGTCGTGCACAGCGCGGCAATGAACGGCGTAACTTCCTCCACCCGCGTGGTTTCCCTCACCCCCGATTGGCAGTATTGGCTGAAAATGGGCACGCAGATGTCGGCCACGCTTCTGGTGGCGAGCGCCGCACTGCTCATCACGGTCTATGCCTTCCCGTGGGCGGTGGACGCCGCAACCGGGCGGCTGCGCAAGGACGGCGGCAGACCGACTTCTTCGGGCGGCGGGAGCGTTCCTCCCTCTTCCGGCGGGGTAAAAAAGGACCTTCCCGCGCAAAAGCGGCAGGAACAGACGGGCGGCAGGCAAAGACCTTCCGGCTCCATGGACGCCTATATGGCGAGAAAAGAACCCCCGTATGTCTGGATCATACGCGCGATCATCAGCCTTGCGCTGGCGGCGGTGCTGATCGCGGAGATGGTCGTGGCGGCTTCCGCCGTCGGGTCCAATCACGCGCTCATCGAAAGCCTGACCGCCTATAACGCGGGCAGGGTCTACGAACAGAACGGCGGCGCCGGCGTGAAGAGCAACGTCTTCGAGGCGGAAGAACTTGCCTTCTCGGGCAGCATCTATCAAGACGGCAAAGACACGGGGCATGCCTGCACCGCGGCGGCATTCCGTGTGGGGACGTACAGCGGCGGCATAGCGCTCGGCAACCTTGCCGCTCCCGCGGACAAAGCGAAAAACACGCTGACCCTTTCCTTCAATTCCGATAAGAAAGCACGCATCACCATGGCGGTGCGCGTGGGCACCATGGACGCGGAAACGCCGTTTGCCGAAGGGTATACGGTGCGCGCCAACGGCAAGGCGCCGCGCAACATGGAAGACGCCGTCGTTCCCGCGGCGGCAGCGGCGGGGAGCATGGCGGAGGTCGGGCTCGTCATCGACATAGAGCCCGGTGCAAACACCGTCGTATTTGAAGCGGAAGAAAAGGCGTTCCTGTTTGACAGCGTGGATCTGCAAACTTCCGCGGCGCTCACGGAGTTTTCGGGCTATGCGTGGGAGAGTTCCGGCATCGCCCTCACCGCCCCGCCGACCGACGAAGAGGCGGGCATGCTGACCGTCTCCGACGCGCACGGCAGTGCGGTCTATGACCTGCCTTCCATCTTCGACGGCGTGGCAAGCGGCGTTTACAAGGCGGTCCGCACGGGCGAGTCCGTCTCCGTGCGCCTCGGCATCACTTCGTTTGAAGTCGGCTCAAAATCGGCGGCGGCGCACACGCTGACCCTCGGCGGAGACTATGTTACCTTCGCGGGCGGCGAAAAAACGGCGCAATTCACCGTATTCTCGCGCCTGCCCGAAACGGCGCTCTCTTTGCCCGCGGGTGTCGAACTGCTCGGCTTCTATGAAGCGGAGGATTGGACGAAAGTCTACGACACCGACAGATTCGTCATGCCCGATTATGACGTCGAACTCATTCCGATCGTCGATGACGGCAGTTATGCCGCGGCGGTCTCGGACGAATTGCAGCAGGTCTGCCTGCTGCCGGCGTCGTGGGATGCGCTTACGCCCATCCGCATTGGACTCGGCAGCGGATTCGACATGGTGAAACTGCGCGACGGCATGACCAAAGAAGCAATGATCGGCAACGGCGCAGGGGCGCCCGGCGCGGTGTACAATTGGTCGGGCACGGTCGGACAGGGCTGGTCGTTCGTAACCATGAACGCCTGCGATTACATGGAAAGCGGCGTTAAGTCCCTCGTGTATGTCTATCAGAACATGGGCAGCGAAACGGTGTCCTTCGACATCTGGCAGACTTCGGTTTCCTCGGCGCCCAAAGCGGAGGGCAATCCGCACAAGAGCATCACGCTCGAACCCGGAGAGTTTACGCGCTTTGTCCTGTCCTTCTCCTTCCAGAACGGCAATTTGCTGACCTATTATGAATTTACGTCGCAGACCAAGGATCTGAAACTTGCGAGCGCGCAATACATCATCCGCGGCGCATACGACATTCAGCCCGATGAGGGTTCCGTGCTGACATCTCTGACGTATGAAGGGAAATACACGTCCGTCTATACGGAAAACGACACCTTCGACCCGAGCGGTCTGACCGTCAGGGCGGAGTTCTCGGACGGCGCGGCGATCACGCTCACCCCCGGGGATTACACCGTTTCTCCCGAACGGCTCACGCTCGATACGAAGCACGTTACCCTGTCCTACACCCACGGCGGCGTAACCAAATCGCTGCAACTTCCCGTGAGCGTGTTCAAAGAGGGTGAAGGGTATCACGTAACCATCACGGGCGGCGCTCAATTTACGGATGGCAACACGGAGACGAAGGTCATGCCGGGCAACCCCATGCCCGCGGTGGAACTGACGGGCGAAAATGCGGAAACGGGCAAGAAACACCTCGGCTGGATCGTCAACGAGGGCGGAAAGATCTCCTATGTCAAGACGGATGATTTCGTCATGCCGCAGGCGGATGTTACCGTAACGCCGTATGTCGTGCTCGGCTGGAAATATGGCACGCAATACGGCGGCGGCGTGCTCGACTTCTCCGAGAACCGCAATGTCTATGTGGACGGACAGGTCAATCCCTATGTACAGAGTTTCATCTCCCATATCACGGTGGATTCCGCTTCCATCACGGGGCGGTACGTGCTCAACGGCGAACGCATCGGCACGGTGTATTCGTTCAGCGGCGATGCGAATGAACATTTCCGCATCGTGCGTGCCTGCACGGTGCGACCCGCAAACGAGCGTACCGTCAGATACACGCTCAAAAACGTCGGCGATACGAGCATATCCTTTACGGCATATCAGGTCAATTCGGGCACGAACATTGACGGTGTGCCGACGAGCGGGAACATCACCCTCGCCGCGGGCGAAGAGAGGACGATCGAATTTACCTTTGCTTACAACAACGAGAATGTCATGCTGCTCATCCGGCTCGATGCGGCGGCGACAAACGCGCAGTTGTGGCTCAGCGGGGAAATTTCCGATTGAGCATGTCCGAAAAATAATATCTGAATCAGGAGGAACAAAAAATGGAAAAGAAACAGTTTGAGCCTTGCAAAATGGAAGTGAAAGCCTTTGCGGACGTCATCACCACTTCGACCGAGTACAGCGGAACGAACGGATATTACGACGAAAAAGGCTATTGGGTAACGCTGGAAGGCGACGGACAGGCATGAAAAAATCTTCCAAAGGCGCTCTTCTCGCACTGCTGTTTGCCGCCGCGCTTGCGGCGGCAGGCATGCTCTGCTCCTGCGCACACACTCCGCCTGCGTACGGCGCCGCGTCGTCCTCGCAGACCTTCTCCGAACCATCTTCCGGCGACGGTGTGCCGTCGGAAGATGAAGCGGGGGACGGTGCGGGCGGACTTGTCAACGGCGGCAACTATGAGCAACAACATTGAAAAAAGAATAAGGAGAGAAAAAGATGAAACAGAAAACGAGTAAAAAGATAGCATGGGCATTGGCTGCGGCGCTCTGCGCGGTGGTCGCCGTTCCCGTCGCCTCCGCGTTGAGCGGCATGGCGGGAAAGGGCACTTCCCCCTTCAACGGGGTGTACGGCAGCACGTTCACGGCGTTTGCGGAGCAAACGGAAACTTCGCCCGGGACGGACGCGCCCGCGGCGGAAGAACCCGCGGCAACCTATACCATGCAGACCAAGGGCATGGTCGCGCTCGGCAAAGATTATCTGCTTTTGGCGACCAACATCGAGGACGTGGACGCAGGCTATGCGCAGGTGGGTTACACGGTGTCCGTGAACGGCGGCGACGCCGTCGAATACATGAGCGATACATACTATACGGGCATCACATTCCGGACGGACGAGGCGGGCGGCACCGCTACGCAGACGATGGAAGAGATCTTCCAAGACAACGTCGTTACGGGCATGGTGGTAACGGAAATCGAATACAGCCCGAAAAATTCCTATGTGATCACGCCTTGTTTTGAAAACACGGCGGGCGAAAAGGAATCGGGGGCGAGCGTTACCGTGCCCGTGGTGCGTTACGCCGTAACGATCGAAGGCGACGCCGCGTTTGCGGGCGGAGAAAAAACGGCGCAACTTGCCGAAGGGGATCTGCTGCCCGAAACGGTGCTGACGGGCGCGGCGGCGGACGGAGAGCACGCTCTTGCGGGCTGGATCGTAACCGAGGCGGACGGGGAGCGCTATGTCTCCACAATTCCCGATCGGAGCGGCTTGCCGAGCAGACAGTTCGTCATGCCGGGCTGCGACGTTACGATAGAGCCGTACATCGTGCTCGGCTGGGAACACGCCAAAGATTACGGCGGCGGCGAACTTGATCTTTCCGAGTACAGGACGATCACTGTGAGCGCCGGAAGTTTTGCACAGAGTTCCATCTCCCATATCACGGTGGATTCCGCTTCCATCACGGGGCGGTACGTGCTCAACGGTGATCGCGTCGGCACGGTGTATTCGTTCAGCGGCGACGCGAATGAACATTTCCGCATCATGCGTGCCTGCTCGGTGCGTCTCGAAAACGAGCGCACCATCAAATACACGCTCAAAAATGTCGGCGATACCGATGTTTCCTTCACGGCATATCAGGTCAATTCGCAAACGACCATTGACGGTGTGCCGACGAGCGGTAGCATCACGATTGCCGCGGGCGAAGAGAAAACGCTGGAATTTACCTTTGCTTACAACAACGAGAATGTCATGCTGCTCATCACGTTGGAAGAAGCCGTGCAGAACGCGCAACTTTGGATCAACGCCGAAATTTCCGACTGAGCACTTGCCTCTTTTAAGCCTCTTACCTTTTTGAACGGCCTGCGGCGGATGTTTTCATCCGCCGCAGGTTTTCTTTTTCGACGAAAAATGCGAAAAAGAAGGGGGATAAAGCGGTTCGGGCGGAGAATATAATGGGAGTGGTTGTCCGTCCGCTACGGCGGATAAAATAAGGGCGCGCGCAGGGCAAAAAGACGGTGCGTGCAGGACAAAAAAACGGCGTAAAATGCACATAATTTGGCGTAACTTGTAAATTTAGAAAACAAACGCAATATGTTTAGATAATTTTTGCAATTGACACCGGGGGGTATGATATACTTATTATAGTCGAAAGAACTGTCAATTTTCACAAAAGATGTTCTTTTTTCACAATTACAAAAAAACAGATCGGAGCAGGGCATCTTTTGGGACGGGCGGTTTTTTCGGCAGAAAAATATATAAGGAGAAGGAGATACATGAACAAGACAAAGAAGTTGCTTGTGGTCGTATCGCTCTTGCTGGGAATCGTCTTTGCGTTTGCGGCTTGTGCCGAACCGGAGACGTTTGTTCCACCCAAACCGGGCGATCACGTACTCACCATCAACGACGCTTACGACTGGAACGAGGACGAAACAGGCTCCACCCGTCCCGAACTTGGCGGCGGTTACGTTCCGCAGGTGCCCGTGAAAGACGCGGTGATCACCCTGGCGGAAAGTACTTCCGTGCGCTTTGCGGGCGGCAAGACGGAGATGACGCTGCCCGTGGGGCAACTCCTGAAACAGTCCGACTTCGACGAGTCCACGCTGGGCGGGCACACCGTCGGAGGGCTGGGCGTGCTGGATGAAGAAGGGGCAATCGCTGCCTTCCGTCCGCTGTCCTCTTTCTATGCGGAAGAGCCGCTCACCGTCCTGCCGTATTGGGCGCCCGAAAGCGGCGATTCTTATGAATTCGGGTCCAAGGAAGTGGGGGACTGTTTCTATGACGCGGAGGGCAACGACCTGACCGATACCGTCGAATTGAAGCAAAGTTATACCCTCGTCGACGGCTACATGGGCAAGCGCGTTGACATGGCGGACACGACCACGCTCAAAGCCAATTCCTATTTCCGCGCGGTAACCGTCTGCGCCCGCGAGGCAGGGCAGCAATATACCTATCGCTATAAGGTGCAGAACTTCGGCGAACAGGCGGTTTCGTTCACGATCTATCGGATGTTCACGGGGGACGCCTGGGCGGACGGCACGACCAACGTCAAGTCCGACACCATCACGGTGCAGCCGGGCGCCGTCAGCGAATACGACTTACAACTTCGGCTGGAATGAGGACGCGCTCGGCACGGCGGAAGAACTGCAACTCTATCAACTCATCGGTGTGGAATATGATCCCGCCCGCGGCTCGACCGAAGAGGACATTGAAAAGTGGGAAGCCCTGCTCGGCGAAATGACGAGCGATGATTTCCACCGTCTCTTCTCGCAGGGCCTGAGAAAGACGCTGAGCGTCGAGAGCATCGGCAAGCCCGGCACCAACGACCAGAACGCTTCCAACGGCTTCGAGTGGCCCTTCTCCTACAACGGAAGTTTCGCCGCCAAGAACGCCGACTACGGATTCCGCTCCCGCTTTGACAACGATTCGCCCAACTGCTACTCCACGGGTTACCCCTGCGAGGGCATCCGCGCGGCGACCTTCAACAACCAGATCGCTTATTGGATCGGTCAGGCAATGGGTGAAGACGCGCTTTGGGGCGGCGCTTCCGGGCTCTACGGCTTCGGTCTCGGCTTGCAGCGCAATCCTTACCACGGCAGAGCCGGTGAATTTTACAGCGACGACTCCTTCCTCACCGGTATGATCGGCGGTTATGAGACCAAGGGCGCGCAGTCCAAGGGGCTCTATGTCTACAACAAGCACTTCGTTTTGAACGATCAGGAAACCAGCAGAAGTTATTATTCGGCTTGGCTGGATGAGCAGACCTTCCGTCAGATCTATCTGCGTCCCTTTGAAATGGCAATCGAGATCGGCGACGCGATGAACGTCATGATCGCGTTCAACGAACTCGGCGATGCCTGGACGGGCAGCAGTTACAACCTGATGACCAGATGGCTCCGCGGCGAAGCGGGCATGGCGGGCTTTGCGCTCTCCGACTGGTACTATTCCGAAGGTGAAAACATCGGCTTCGGCATCCTGGCTGGCGCCTGCCTGCTCGACGGCGACGGCAACGGCGGTTATTCCGCAGGCGTCGATCCCAGATATGACAACCGTCTGCTGGAAGCCGCGACCCGCATTCTCTACACGGTCGCCAACAGCAACGCCATGAACTTCTGGGGCGACGGCACCGAAACGCACAGTTTCGACCCGCTGTGGTATACCACCCGTGAAAACGTGGTAACGGCGACGACGGTGGTCTTTGCGGTGTGCTGCGCCTTCCTCGTCATCACAACGGCGTGGACGGTTACCCTCGACATCCTTGCTTCCCGCAAGAAGAGCAAGAAGAAGTAAGCATTCTCTTCGCTTCCCCCGAAAGGGGACGTGAGGCAAATTGCAAAGCAAAAAACAGAACATGCCCGCCTTTCGGCGGGCATGTTTTTGCGTGTCGGTGAATTATACTATTAAGTGCAACAGTGGAGAGAAAAAAAAGGAGTTCATACAAATCTGTGGTAAAATAGGGTT
>CALWCO010000025.1 GCA_944376455.1 uncultured Clostridia bacterium | reverse complement strand
TTGCATTTCCGTACACCGCAAGATTTGTTTGAAGAAAATCTTATCAAGTGTTGCACTTAGTTTGACAATTCATCTTACATATACAACTAAAACCTCGCCCCCGAGACTCGGAAAGAATCTTTGCGTTGCAATTATGCCAAAGACACGTCCGTCCCGTATATACTGCCCTTTTCCCTTGCTTCTCTTTGTAACGCTTCCGCATATCCGTCCAAATCATATATATTGTTTACCCGATCGGGTTTCCCCCTTTCGATGTAAGAGATATCCTCCACGCATGAAGGGGTGATTTTTACCCATAAATCCTGCCTTTGAACCAGTTCCACAATGTTTATGCAAATATTTTCCCGATAGAAACAATAGGCATATACGGGACCGTAAAAGAGAAATTCACCGTCTTCATCGAGTAGTTTGTCAAACTCGAAGAGCTTGAATTGAAACCGATAATCGGAATATAAAAACCTCAATTTTTCCTTCAACAGGCTCTCCACCCCCCAGTTCGGCGAAAAATCGGGGATCCATTTTTTCCGTAAAAATTCTTTCGCCCGCGAACCGAGAGCATAAATTTTTTTATCCCGCCCGTCGGTCTTCTCGGCGAAAAATAATATTTTATCCCAATCATCCAATCGTACATATTTAAAGTAATATTTTCGGTATCCGATCTTTTTTTTACCGAAAAAACCGGGTGTGTAACAATAATCGGCGTGGCACTTTTTTATATCCGTGCCCTCTATCAGAATCTGTTCGTCCCGATCGCTTCCGACCGGAAGAAAATTTTTTGCCGTATCCATATTCCCCTCCTTTTTATCTTTACGTTGATGTGATTCGTATATACGACCATCCAACACAATCACATTCGGAAAACATATTCAAATACAATCGAGGCACCAACGGAAGGCCGAAGGGACGGAAAGCTCTTTTTGTATCCTTTCAGCGGAAAACACCTGCATTCCCGCAGGCACAGACGGCAGATCGATGACGTAACCCGTCATTTCCCAGACGAGATGGGTAAAGACATGGGTGTGTTCTTTTTTACCGCGAAGCATAAACACTTGTTCCTTCTCTTGCCCGTTTTTTTCGGTCATGCCCCATACTTCCAATATGTCGGATAAAAATTTTCTTTCCCGCTCTTCTTCCCCCGCGCCGAATCCGTCGAAAGGGCGATTGGGAAATTCCCACATACCCGCCAGCACGCCTTTTTGAGAACGCTTGCGCAAAACCGCGCCCACAGGCGTGCGTACGATAAACACGGCAAGACGTTCCCGTTTCTTCTCCGCTTTGAGCGGCATGACGGGCAGGCGCGCCTGCCAGCCCTCCCGTTCGGCGACGCAGTGCCCGCGCAGAGGACACTCTCCGCATTTGGGATTGTCGGGCAGACAGACGAGTGCGCCGAGTTCCATCAGGCTCTGCGTGTAATCCCCCGCCCGTTCGGGATAGACGGCCGCGAGCTTTTCGGTCAGAGCCTTCCGCCGCCCCGCATCGTCAATGGGCGTAAAATCCCCCTCCGCCCGCGCGCAGACCCGAAGGACGTTCCCGTCCACGGCGGGATTTTTTTCATCGTAGGCAATGGACGACACCGCACCCGCGGTGTATTCCCCGATCCCGGGGAGCTTGCGCAAAAGGGCTTTGTCCCGCGGGAATACGCCGCCGTACGCTTCAACGACCTGCACGGCGCATTTTTTCATGTTGCGGGCGCGCGAATAGTAGCCGAGTCCCTCCCACAACTTCATCAGTTTCTCATCGTCGCAGGAGGCGAGATCGAATACGGTGGGAAGGGCGCGCATGAAACGGATGTAGTGCTCTTTGGCGGCCTCGACGCGGGTCTGTTGGAGCATGATTTCGCTGACCCATACGGCGTATGCGTCTTTACTCTTGCGCCAGGGCAGATCGCGTTTGTTCCGATCGAACCAGGGCAAAAGATAGGCGGGCAACGGAAAATCGCCGCCCGCTTTTTCGTTTGCCTGCGTGTTGTTTTTTTCCTCTTTTCCGCTCATTCTTTGACCGCCTCCAAACGGTAAATGGGCATACCCATGTCCGAAAATTTCCGCTCATATTCCGTGACGATGTTCTCCGCGGCGAACGGACTTGCGTGCAGATCCAGACTGATGTTTTTGAGTCGGAATCCGTGCGAAGAAAACTGTTCGAGGGAATATTCGAAAAACTCCCGATTGTCCGTCTTTTGCCACACCTCGCCGCCGACGGACAACAGATCGCGATAAATATTGAGAAATCTTTGAGAGGTCAAACGCTGTTTTTCCCGCGTCTTTTCGGGCAAAGGGGTGGAAAAATTGAGAAATATGCGCCCGATCGTGCCGCTTTTGAGATAACACTGCAACACCTCCACGGGAATGTTGAGAAAACGCAGGTTGGGCAGATCGGCTTTCTTTGCGTTCTCCAACGCGGTGATGATGACGTTGCTCATGCGTTCGACGGCGAGCAAGTTGACCTCGGGATGGCGGCGGGCATATTCGATGCAGAATCCCCCGCAACCGCAACCGAGTTCGAGATACACGGGATTGCCGTTGCCGAAGAGCGCGGGCAAATCGAGATAACTTCTGTATGTTTCCAGCAATCTCTTGAGATTGCGGTCGGGCACGCCCATGACGGGCGCGACGTCCGCACAGTTTTTAAGCCGTTCTTCGAGATTGTTTTTCCGATGCATGCGCATGATGTTTCTTCCTCTTCTCTTTTTTCTGTCCGTCCGCTCAGTTCCTGCCCGTGGAGCCGAATCCGCCTGCGCCGCGCACGGTGTCGGACAGCTCGTCCGCCTCCTCGTAATCGGCGACGAGATAGGGCGTTACGACGAGTTGCGCCACCCGTTCGCCTGCGGCGATCTCCGCGGGCGCGTCGGTATGATTGTGCAGCGCCACCATGATTTCGCCGCGATAATCGCAGTCGATGACCCCTACTTTATTCGCGGGCGCAAGCCCGCGCTTGCAGGCAAGCCCGCTCCGCGCATAGACCAACCCCACCGTGCCCGCTGGCAGTTCGACGGCGACCCCCGTGGGGATGAAGACCGTGCCGTGCGGGGGAATAACCGTCTCTTCCGCCGTACAGGCATACAGATCGGCGCCCGCCGCATAGGCCGAACCGTAAACGGGCAGTTTCGCCCCTTCGCGTACTTTTTTCACTCTCACTTTGACTTTATTTTCCATCTGTTTTCGTCCTCCGTAATTCTTTTCGATCAATTTTTCAAACGCGGCGAAAAGCCCGAAAAATCCTTTCCGTCGTTTCCGCCCTTTCCGTCGGATATGTACTGTGTAGCGTCAATCCCCGCCGTTCCCCTTCTTATCCCGCAAATCGACCACGCGGAAGGCGGCGGCGCGGAGCAGACGGTTGTAGACGGCGAGCGATATGCCCGACTCGTCGGGACAGCGGACATATACCTTTTTCGCGCCCCGCCGATCCAATTCGCGCAGAAGGGAAAAGATCTCGTGCGCCTGGGACGCGCCGTCCCCTTCCTTCCCGTAAGCAATGGCGGGAACGGGCAACGCTTTTTCCTCGCCGTCAAAGCACAGGCTCCACGTGTTTTTTTCGGGCATGCCCCCGACATATTCGGCAAACGAGGCAAAATCCCCCTTGACGAGCGTGAGCTCGGCATCGGGCGCATAATGCTTGTACTTCATGCCGGGCGAAAGGACCTTTTCGCCCGCTTTGACCGCATGCGTGATGGCTTCGGAAACCAGGACTTCCCCGCCGAGGACTTGCTGCATCTGTTCTTTAGTGACATAACCCGGGCGAAGGATGACGGGGGCATCGCCCAGAAGGGACACCACGGTGGACTCCACGCCCGCCTTGCAGTCCCCGCCGTCCAGCACGAGCGGAAGTCTGCCCTGCATATCGGCAAACACGTCCCGCGCATTGGTCGGGGAAGGCTTGCCGCTCAAATTGGCGCTCGGCGCGCTCAGCGGCACGCCCGCCGCGCGGATGACGGCCTGTGCCGCGGGATGGGAGGGAAAGCGCACGCCCACGCTGTCCAACCCCGCACACGTCGCAGCGCACGGTTTTTCCCCGCGGGGCAGGATCATGGTCAGCGGCCCCGGCCAAAAGGCCGCGGCCAGTTTTTCCGCCTGCGGCGGAAAGGCCGAAACGATCCCCCGCAACATATCCAAAGAGGCAATGTGCACGATAAGCGGATTGTCCTGCGGTCTGCCCTTGGCGGTGAAAATTTTCGCCACGGCACTCTCGTTCGTGCAATCGGCGGCGATGCCGTACACCGTTTCGGTGGGAATGGCGACGATTTCCCCTTTTTTGAGGAGCTCCCCCGCATATTGTACGGACTTTTCGTCCGCCTGTAACAATAAAGTTTCCATATTCTTTCAAATTGTACCACAATTTCGGCGGCAACGCAAGATATTTTTGCTTTCGGGAACAAAAAACACAGCCGCGCCCGTTTAACTGAAAACGGGTGCGGCATCGTCGTTATGTTGCGGTCGGATCGTCTTTACATGATCGTTGCATTGTTTGCGCATATATTCATTTGCAAAAATGCCCACGCTTTCCCCTGTTTATGCGTTCTTCTTGCGGGCAATGTCGGCGTTGTCCTCGTCTCGGCGGCGCAGTTCGGGAACGGGGTGCGGCTTTTCCTCGTAACGCAAATCCTGCCCGTTCTTCTCGATGTATAATGACATGAAACTATGCGACGGCACCTTGGCCGCCTCCGGGCAGACCGATTTCTGGTAGCGGAAGAAATCGGCGCCGACGGGCAGATCGTCCACGTTGCAATACCCTTCTTTCACGGAAGTCAGGCGCACCGATTTGAGCACTTCGCGGATGTATTTCTTATTCTCGTGAAAGGACAGGAGTTCGGGAAATTCCCCCTGCGGGATGACCTGTTGCCAATGTTTCCCCTCGTACTTTTTCAAAAGCCCCGCGGCGGCGTGCAGGTGCGACACTTCCGTTTCAAACATACCCTCCCAAATGCGCCTGATGCGGGCATGGGTCTCGTCCATATAACAGGAATAATACAGATAACATTCGGTATATTCGTGCATGAGCAGGTTTTCAAACCACGAACAGGCAGGGTCGAGCAAGCTTTCGTATCCCGAAACGTGCTGTTCTTCGATCATGGCGATCTCGTTGAACAGACGCCGTCCCTGGTCGGTCGGATAGAACGCACCGATGTTCATGTAATAGTTCATGGTCTGCTGTTCGGCCGCCGTGATGATGTTGACGTGCAGGCGGCTCGGAATATCCGCGGTATGAAAATCCAGCGGATAGCGTATGTCGTCGTCCGGATGACGGTGCTCGGCGATGGTGGGACGACCGGGCATGATCTCCGTATAGTGTCCGATGAGCACGTCGAACATTTCCCCGTTGTCCTGTTCGAGTAAATCGGAAAAACGGTAGAGATGATCGAAATCCTCCAACAGCGCGAAATTGAGCTGATTGCGCACGGAAGCGTTGTTTTCCTTCTGCGCGAGAATGGCGGTGAGGTCGACGGCGAGCTGTTCATAGGAAATCGTGGTTTCGAGCTGGTTCTCGTCCTTGGGCTTTAAGGCCTGTATTTTTTTCTGTTGCTGCGCTTCCCCGCGGCGCATGCGCGCCAGCATGCGCCGCACGTCGTTGTTCGGACAAGCACGGGCGAAGGCGTGCGAAAAACGCACGGCCTCCATTTCCGTACCGTTCATGAGAATGATGCGCGTCTTGGTGTACGGATCGGTTTCATACTTGTCATAGGCCTTGGGCGTCAGTTCGTGCCAGTTCTCATAAGTGGATTCCAGCTTTACGGGTTTGAGATCGAAAGGATTCAATATTCCGCACCGTCCTTATTAAAAATTGAAAGATGTCTGTACTATTGCCTTTTTTCGATTTTTTATACAGAATCGGGAAAAATAACCCGAATATTTTTCTCTCCGTCCGACTGATTTTGCGCAGTACGGCAAGAGGGGGCGCGGCCGTGGCCGCGCCCCCTCTTGCAATCCTTTTTTACCTATCGCATCATTCCCTGTTCACATACAGCTCAAAACGACTGATCTTATCGTTTTTGCCGATGACGAGCAATTCATCCCCCGCGTGAACGGGTTCGGTGGCTTTGGGAATATAAAATTCCCCGTTGCGGAAAATGCCGATGATGTTGACGTCGTACTTATTGCGCGCGTCCATATCCACCAGGGTTTTATCGCTGAACGTTTCCCCGACCTTCATGCGGACGATGCCGTAACGGGAGGCGATCTGATAATAATCGGACACGTTGCGGGAGACCAGGCTGTGCGCGAGGGAAACGCCGAAATCCTCTTCGGGAATAACGAGCTTATCCGCCCCCAGACGCTCGAAAATGGGCGCATACGTCTTGTCGCTCAATCTCACGATGACGCGCTCGACGCCGAGCTCTTTGAGGTTCATGAGGGTCAGGATGGCGGCCTGCAGATCGTTGCCGATGGCGACGATGCCGTCCGTCATGTTCTCGGCACCCAATTCTTTGAGTGCGCTCAAAGAAGTGGCGTCGCAGATGGCGCAACGGGTGACCTGTTCGGATACCTTACGCACCTCTTCCGCGTCAATATCCACTGCCAGCACTTCCCCTTTCAGGGATTCGATTGTCTTTGCCACCGATTGGCCGAACCGGCCCAAGCCGACTACAATAAAACTCTTTTTCATATTGAACACCTTCGGATCGACTATCCTACGACTATATTTTCTTCGATGTATCTCACATCGTCTTCGGATTTGGAGAAAATCCAGCTCTTATTCATGGCACTGAGGAAGGTCAGAATGCCCACACGGCCGATGAACATGGTAAAGCACAAGATAAGTTTGGAGCCCGCGGACAGCCCGGGAGTAATGCCGAGGGAAAGCCCCGTTGTGGAGAACGCCGAAACGACTTCAAAAACAATGTCCGACACGGTTGCGCGCTCCCCTTCCAACACGGAGATCAGAACGGTCGCAAACAGAATATACATGACGCTGAAAATGATGAGCACGAACGCTTTGAGTATGGTCTGTTGCGAGATGCTCTTATAACTGAACGAGGGGCGTTTGCCGCGGATAAACGCCGCGATGACCGCCACGACCACGAAAAAGGTCGTCGTCTTGACGCCGCCGCCCGTGGAAGCGGGAGAGGCGCCGACATACATCGTGAAGATGAGGAGTGCCTGCACGCTGCCCGGCGTATCCAGAAAGAGCCCCACGTTGTCGAACCCGGCGGTACGGGAGGACACGACGAGGAAGAAGCATTCGAGAAGAGGCACCTCCTGCCCGTCGATGAAATAGAAGAGTTTCGTGAGCAGCCCGCCGCCGAGGATGATGCCGCCCGTCACCAGAAAGACGATCTTCGAAGAAATATTGAGCTTTTTCCAGCTCTTTTTCTTCCACAGGTCGTCGAGAAAGATGACGCCGATGCCGCCGATGACGATGAGGAGCATGGTGTCGATCTTGAACACGGCGTTCAGAACGGGCGGCAGTTCCCGCGTGAGCGTCACGAGGTTATCCCCCGTGCCCAAAATATCGAAACCCGCGTTGTTGTACGCCGAAACGGTGTGGAAGATGGCGGCGCGGACGGCAAACCCCGCGTCGTCGAAGTGCAGGAGAAAGACGATGCAGTTGACGACCGCCCCCACGAACTGCACGGAGAAGGAGAATATGACGATTTTGAGAATGAGCCCCTTGATGTCCGCCATGGTGTCCCGCCCGAGCATCTCCTGCATGACCGTCTGCGTGGAATACGCCAGCTTTTTCTGCACGAACAGGATGAAAAAGCAGGCGATGGTCAAGATGCTGAGCCCGCCGATCTCGATGAGGACCGCCATGACCGTCTGCCCGAAGATGCTGAGCGTCGTGCCGACGTCGGCGACGGACAGCCCCGTCACGCAGATGGAAGAAGTGGCGAAAAACAGGGCGTCGACGAAGTTGACGCTCTTGCCCGGCATGTGCGCCGCGGGCAGACAAAGCAAACCCGCCCCGATGAGAATCGGCGCGAGAAAACAAAGCATGATGATGAGATAGGGTGATATCCTGATTTTTTTCAAATACTTTCGCCCCCTGCCACACAGACAAACGAACGCCGTCTGCCGCCGTATACGGAAAATAAATTCTCTGTCGTATGACTTACTATACCATTTTATCCGATATTTGTCAACTGAATGCGTAAAAATTCGCCATGAATTTTGTACGGGAATTTTTCGGACATTTTTCGACGAAAAAAAATTTTTTATAAAACCTGGCACGGGTGACGCGTTTTTTTCCCGCGGGAATGTTATACTGAACACGAGCTCAAAAATTATCCATGCGCATCAAAAAGGATTTTTTGACATGAACACAATCATCATGCAAGGCACAACGCCTGTTTTTTCCTTTACCCTGCCCTTTGAAAGCGCGCAGGTAGAGAGTTTTTTCCTGACTTTCCGTCAAGGGAAAGAGACCGTGGTCGAGAAAAAGCTGACCGACTGTGAAAGAGAAGAATACGGATTATCGGTAACCCTTTCCCAGGAGGATACCTTTCTTTTCAAAAGCCGGACGCCCATATCCATGCAGGTACGCCTGACGGACAAAGCCGGTGCGGCTTTCGCCTCACCCGTATTTTCCCTGCGGGCGGAACAAGCCCTGAAAGGAGGCACCATCGTATGAGCGACAACAGCATTTATCTGCATCCCTATACTTTCCGTTTCGATCTGCAACATTGCCTTTCACCCGTACCCGTCGTATCCAACGAAGTCGTCGACGCGCGTACGCTGAACGGAAATACTTACCCTTCCTTACGGCAAGCGCTGGAAGGCGCATTCAACGAGCTTAAAAGCATGCTCGTGAGCGGCATGACATTCAAAGGCACCGTCGCCGCCAAAGACAATCTCGCGGGAACCTATGCAGGCGACATCGGAGATTTCTTCTACTGCACGGGAGACGGGTTGTATTACGCCTGGGACGGCGCCGCATGGGCGGTGAGCGGAGACGCTTCCAAGATCGCCGACGGTTGCGTTTCCCCGCAGAAAACCTCTTTCATCACGGGCACGGGCTATCCCGATTTAATGGAAGGCGTGGAAATCATGACCGACAAACAACTCAACAACATCGGCGGTGCCGATGACAGCGTCGGGTTCGACACCAACCTCAACGGTATTCCCGTCGTTCCCGGCCAGACATATTGCTTCTCCGTCGACGGAGAAGCGGTATACATCGATAAGATCGTATTCAAGACGGCCGACAACATCACCGCGACCGATTGGGACGAAGTGAACGGCACTTACATCTCCAACCATACCGCCGTGTATAAAAACATTACGGCGCCCGAAACGGCAAGATATATGTTCCTTTCCTTCTCGCGCGGCGACATCGTCCTCGCCGATCTCGTCGTGCAACAGGCGGAAGAGCCGCAGCCTGTCGGCAGCAATTTCACGCTTTCGCGCTATATTTCCGTCCCGCAGAGCGTATCTTCCAACCTGTTCGGCAAAAAAATGATGACCCTCGGGGACAGCCTGTCGGAAGAGGGAAAATGGCAGGAACACGTAAAACAGACGCTCGGCCTGAGCGAAATCAAAAACCTTGCCGTGGGCGGCACGAAAATCAACGTCTTTGCCAACGCCGTCAATTCCCAGAACATCGCGGATATGGACGTCGTGTTCGTCATGGGGCTCTTCAACAGCACCGGCTCTGCGCCCGGTTCGCCCGCCGACGCGGCGAGCAACGCCGAAAACGCATCGGTCTGCGCGGGATACAAGTACATCGTGGAAAAACTTTATTCCCTCAAGCCCGACGTGCACATCGTGCTGGCTTCCCCGCACCGCCCCGCCGCCAACGACGTCGGCGAAAAGGCAAACGCCGTGGGCATGGTGGCAGCCTATTACGGCATCCCCTTTATCGACGTGTACAACGAGGCGGGGTTCAACACGCTGACCTCTTCGCATTTTTTGCGGGACGGCATTCACAGTACGGACGACGGATATGCACGGGAAGCCGAAGTCATCGCCGGCGGACTGTTGCGCTATTTCGGCTGAATCCGTGCGACGGTTCGATTTTATTTTTCAACGATCAGATACAACCGAATAGGATAAAATCAAAAAAGAGCGGAAATTCTTTAACCCTTCCGCTCTTTTCCTTTTCGTCAAAAATTATTTGCTCTCCGACTCGCCGCCTTGCGGCGCGTTTTCTCTTTGCAAACGGTCTTCCGTCGCGCCCGCGGGATTTTCCGTACTCCCTTCCGCCACATCGCCGCACACGCCGTTTTCTCCCGCCGCCGTTTCTTGCGCGGCGGACTCTTGCGCGGCAGGCTCTTGCGCGACGGACGTTCCGCCGGACGGCACCGCCGCGGTCTGCGTCCCCCTGCCGCCTCTGCCGAACAGCGCGCGGAGCGCGTTTTTGCCCGTCTGCCAGACGCTCTTGAACTCCTTCGTGCGATGATAGACAAGGACAAAGAGCAGGTTGGGCAACACGGCGCATATGCCGATCTTGCACAGGAACCAAAGCACCCGTTCTCCGAGCGAATTGCCTGCGGGGATGAGATAACATATTCCGAACACTGCCGCCGCCACGGCAACGTTGACAAGCGTATAGACGAGCAGGCGCACATAATATATGCCCACGCTCTTTTTGAAATAATTCTTGAAGAGCACGTATGCCGCCCAAGGCAGGTCGATGAGAAGACAACAGATGATCGTGGAAAAGAGTATGCCGTACAGTCCGATAAACTGCACGAGCACGATGTTGATGGCGAGATTACAGCCCGCGGAGACGAGCGGACGCCAGCGGTCGGGTTCCCACATGCCCGCCGCATCCTTGAATACCGTCACGGCGTCCTGTATTTTGAAGGCATAAAAATACACGACGAAGCAGAGAACGAGGTCCATGGACAGGAGCATATTCTCCCCCATCCAAAGCCCGATGAAATCCTGATAGAGACACAGGAGGCAGACGGCGCAAAAACCGCAGATCCAGCTCTGCATGAAGAGCAGTTTCTTGAAATTGACGAAATTGCGCTCCACCGATTCGGTGACGATGCTGTTGCCCAATCCCGCCTGAATGGCATTGTAGTACATGAGCAGGAAGGAGAACAGCATGGTGATGATGTACTGATAGTTGGTGAATACGCCCAGAACGGAGACGCCGAGAAAGGCTCCGACGACGAGGTTATCGACCGATGTGGCGCACACGTTGCCCACTTTGTAGACAAAGAGCGCCTTCACTTTGCCGAAAATGGCCTTGCGCAGTTCGGCGTCAGGCTTGCCGAACGGACGATAGTCGGGATAGTGTTTTCCCGCAACGAACGCCGTAAGAAAGTTGCTTGCCAGGAACATGACGGGCGTCACGATGCTGTACAGGTAATAATTTTTGAAGGCGAACAGCATGACGAGCTGCACGCCGTATTGCATCGTGTTGACGAGCACGGCGATTTTGCTGACGAGGTCGGAGCGCTGGTGCGCTTCCAGAAGACAGCCCTTATACGCAAACAGACTGTACGAAATGACCGTGGAAGAGAGGTTGATGAGATAGAGAATATAGATATTGACATCCGTCGGCACGTCCGTGGAGACGAGGAAAGGCAAGAGCGGCAGGACGGCGAGCCCCAGAACGAGGATGACGACGGCGATGGTATGATAGCACCGCCTGTAAAAATACAGCAACGCGCAGATCTTTTCCTTGTCGTCCTCGACAATGGCGCGGTACATGTGAAAGACCAGCGCGCTGGTGATGCCGAGTTCGGCAAGAGAGAGCACGCTCAGAATGGACGTGAACCAGCTGTTCAGTCCCAAATATTGCTCTCCCAACACACGGACAAGCGTCGCGCGGATAACGAGTTGCGCCAGAATGACGATTATCTTGTTGGCCGCGCCCCAGACCACGTTGCGGGTCGCATTCTTGCTTCGCTCCAATTTCATGTTTCAACCTTCCCGATCAAGGCATGGCTCTTCCGCCCGTACCCGTATACGGGAAGAAAAGTTCTTAATGTCCGCAAAAAATGTGTTTTTGCCAATCCCTTCAAATCAATCTCTTTAAGTCAAAAAGTATGCGCCCGCGTTCCAAGAAAATTCATCAAAGAACCTTTCGGGCGCAACCATGCCTGCATTTTAACGTTAAATGAGAATTTTTACGACCGCCTTTTTGACGTCGAAGCTCTCCCCCGCGCGCACTTTGGGTTTATGCACATCGTCGGGGAAAACCACCACGTAATCCCCCGCGTTCAACACAAAATCCGTGCCCTTCTTGTCGTCTTGGAAGAACACGACGTCCTTTTCGTCGGAATAGGGCGCGCGTTCGGTCAGCCCCTCTTTGTCCGTCACGGTGATGATCTCGCTGCCCGAAATGATGTACTGAATATCGATATAGCGGCGGTGCGCCTCATACTTGCAGTCTTCCCAATTCTTGGTCTTGTAACTCTGGATGCTCACATAGAGCTTGTCCCCGTCGAGATACACTTTCCCGTCGGCGAGCGATGCGCCGTTTTCCCGCACATAGGCGAGCGCCTTTTCAATTTCCGCTTTGCGGCAGATGCCGCCGCTTCTGTTGACATAGATCATAAACCATACCTCCGCAGATATAAATTTTTTATCCCCGCGGCGCGACCGCGCCGTTGATTTCGTTTTTGCTCCCGCCGTTTCCGCCGATCAAGCCGATTGCGTCGGTTCCGCCATTTCCGCCGGTTTTTTTGCCGTCTCTCCCGATTTTTTCCGCTTTGCGCGCAGACGTTTGCGCAGACGCGCTTCCCGTTCCATTTCGCGCTTTCTTCGGATGAAGAACAGGTTGACCAGATACATGCACCATATACTGACAACAAAGCCCAGAAGATAGGCAAACGAGCTTAAAAGATCCCCGCGCATCATAAAGAATACGAACGGTACGATAAACGGATAGACGAATTTTATGAACTCCCCTCTCCCTTTCCAAAACGCGCGATCGAGCGCGCGGACGATGAGCGCGAATACGACGGCAAAAACAATGAGTCCCGGAACACCGAAATTGACGTACCCCTCGGCGGGCAACGGGCAGGAAAGATTGGTGAAATCCCATTGATAGAACTCCGCCGCCGTCTGACCGCTTCCGACGGGCTTTCCCGGCCAGAAGACCCGCGGCACCCAGAACAAAAGCACGCCCAAAAGCTGTTCGCCATAGGAAAACCCCGCATCGGCGGTATATTCCTGGATGAGCATGAACATCGTATACGCATCGTAATGCCCCTCGGTCATATCGTCCACCAGCGACGTGACGACCTGTAAAAATGCCTGACCGATGTTCACCTCGCCGATCGCCAGAGAGCGGAATACGTTCAAAAGCGGAAAGACGATGACCAGACCGAACGACATCATGAGGATGAACCACGGCCCTTTACGGAAGAAAGGACAGACGACGAGCGCCAGGCCGATGTAGATGACGGCCATCTGAAAACGCGCCATGCCCATCGGGAAACAGACGATGAGTTGCGCAAAACACTGCACGATGAAAAGAATCCAATCGAACATTTTGGCGCGGGGGCGGAGATTGAATACGGCGAGCGCCGTCGTGCCCGTCACGCAGGCGGGGATCACCGAACTGACGATGAGCGACAGCGAAGAATTGCCGAGCTGGAATGCCGTGTTGGTCGCCCGCGAAAAGAGAGCCGTGCCGTATTTCGCAAAGAGCAACGCGGCAATGGCAACGCTGATCGCCGCGCAACAAAACAGGAAAAACCGATTGACGCGCAACCGCCCGTACCGACGGGGTGCCGCGTGTTCTTCCTTTCTTTCATCCGCGCGGCGGCGGAAGTGCAGATTTCTGACGATCAGATAGACAACCGCCCAAAGATCCAACAACAGGTTGGTGATGAGTATTCTTTCATCCGAAAAAGAGGTCTCCCAACACCATTCGCCCTGCAGATACTGCACCATGGGCGCAATAAACATAAAGGAAAACAGGAAAAAAGCATGAATGAGATCGATGGAAAAGGCATGTTTTCTGAGGGAAAATAACATCATGCCGTAAAACAGTCCGCCGTTAAAGAGGAAGGATACAATGAGATGAGGGCGAATATCTCGGTTGCCCTGCCCGACATAATAAAACAGCAAAAGGAACGCCGTCCAGAGAACGACGCTGACGACCGCACGCACGATAATTTTCTTCATGCCCGCGGCATCCAGTTCGATGTGCCATTTTTCCTTTTTGATTTCTGCCGTCCGTGTACTCAAAATATCTCTCCCGCAGACCTTGACCGTCCGCCGTTTCTTCCGATGGAATCTTCTTCTTTGCCTATACTTTACTATGTCTATACTTTACTGTTGCGTATATTTTTCCGGAATATTCTTTTGCTTTTCAGATGATGTTTTCCGCTTCGGAGCGTCCCGCCGTTTTTGCCTGCAGATAAAAATCCTGCAACCGTGCGCTCTCCGTTTCAATATCATATCCCGCGGCGCGCAAGGCGGGCGCATTATCCCGCCGCACGGATGAAACGCCGCGCAATGCCTGTACCCATGCCTCGGTTTTGAGGGGCAAAAACCGCACGCCCTCCTGCGCTATTCCCGTCTCGCGGGAAACGTTTTCGGAAAAGAAAGCCTCCAATCCGTTTGCCTGTGCCTCCAGCCCGACGACGGGCAAGCCCTCGAACAACGACGGCAGGACAAAGACGTCCATGGCATTGTACAGCCGATCCATGTCCGCACGCACGCCCAAAAACAGCACGCGATCGGAAAGCCCGTACCCCGCCGCGCGTTCACGGATTTCCCCTTGCAACTCCCCGTCTCCGACGAGGAGCAGTTTCGCCCGTTTGTCCTCCGCCGCATATGCGCGGAAGGCTTCCAGCAGAAAAACGTGATTTTTCTGCAAAGCAAACCTGCCGACGTGTCCGATGACGAAATCGGACGCGTTCAGCCCGAGTTCGGCACGCACTTCCTCCCGCACCGAAGGACGGAAGGAAAACTTTTTCAGATCAATGGCATTCCTGATCACGGTGAAGGGATGTTCCCCGAACAGCCACTCGCCCGCCTTTTGAGAACAGGCAAAACAATGGGTGGCGTACTTCGCAATGTTTTTACGCGCGTATTCGTTGAGCGCGTACTTGAGCGGGTTTTTGGTCGCATGACTCGTGTTGTGACTGTGCGCGATGCGCACGGGTACGCCGCATTCTTTGGCGATTTTCAGTATCCACGCGCCCATGGCGTCGGTGTGCGTGTGCACAACCGAATAGCCGCGGGCAAAAATCCGGCGCAGTGCGGGCGCATAAGCGAAGGGGTGGCGGCTCTTGACGGGTACATGAAAAATTTCTCCGCCGAGGAGGCGGATCTCCTCGTCATACTCCCCTTCCCCGTCGCCGTGCACGACGAAATCGATCTGCAGACGGGAACGGTCGAAATGACGGTAATAATTCATCATGAAGGCTTCCGTTCCGTTGCGGTGCATCAATCCGCCGTTGACATATAAAATCCGCATCGGCTCTTGCCCTTGCGCCTTGTCCATATCTTACGCCTCCCCTCTGTCTTACCTACCGGTTCGTCCCGCCATGCGAAACGTTCGGCCCCTTCAGACAAATCTCCCGATAGAGTTCGGTGTATTTTCTGTATTGCGCTGTTTTCTCAAACCGCGCCGCGCCGCGCAGGCAGTCGTCGCGGGAAATGCCGCGGAATTTTTTCTGCATGATGATCTCCCGCACTGCGGCGAGATCGTGCGGCTCCGCCACGAACCCGCAGGACGGGGTCAACGTTTCGGGAAGCGCCGTCGCACGGTATACCACGGCGGGCGTGCCGCAGGCAAGCGCCTCGACGGTGGGCAGACCGAAGGTCTCTTCCACGCTGGCATTGAAGAACAGATCGGCCGCGCCGTAAATCTCCGCAAGCCGCGCCGCGCCGTCCGTGCGGCCGAACGCCAGGATTTGAGGCGGCAGTTTTTTCCGCTCCTGCTCCCCCACGCCGACAAGTACGATGCGGCAGGAATCGTCGAGCATACCCGCAAGGGCGATGAAATCGTTGAGCCCTTTGCGCACGTCCCACGTGCTGGCGACGCCGAGCACGACCGTCTTGCCTTCCAGGCCGTATTTTTTGCGGAAGTCGGATACAGTGGGACGGAATACGTTCATATCCACGCCGTTATAGATCACGCGCGCGGGATAATCGGACAAAAAGGACTGCCCGACCTGCGACAGGAGCCACTCGGAGACGGCGACCAGTTGCATATTCACGCCCGAAAAAAGTTTCTTTTTATCCCGATAATTGCGGGCGGAAGCGTCCGCCCAAAGAGAGGCGGGATAGGCCTTTTTCTGCGGGCAATGTCCGCACCCCGTCTTCCACTTTTCACAGCCCGCCATGGAGTAGTAACAGCAATGCCCCGTAAACGCCCAGCAGTCGTGGAGCGTCCACACGACGGGAATGCCGCTTTTTTTCAGATATTGGAACAGTTTTCCCACATGCAGATAGTACCCGTGCAGGTTGTGCAGGTGCACGACGTCGGGACGGTACGCCTCGATTTTTTCGATCAGTTTTTCGGTTGCCCGCCCCGAGAAAAATCCCGTGCGGTCTGTAAGACGGGTCATGAGTCCGTGTATTTTTACGTCAAGGTCGGTGCCGATGCGGTAATGCGGCACGTCCGCCGCGATCTCCCCGCGGGCAAACGCCACCAGTCCCTCGTCGCCTTGCGCCGCCAACGTCCTGTAAATGTCGGCCGCGATGTTTCCCGTGCTCAGATTGCCGAAAATGTTGATCTGCAAAACCTTCATCGGTCCGCCCCTTCTGCGTTTTCGTTCTCTGTTTTGTCCGCCCCGTCGACGTTATCGTCCGCCACGGCGGACGCCTTACGACGGATGACGTGCGCGGGATTGCCCGCGATCACGCAACCCGCGGGGAACTCCCCGCTGACCACCGCACCCGCGCCCACGACGCAACCGTCACCCAAACGGGTGCCCTTCAGGATGAGTGCGTTGCAACCGATGAAACAATTTTTCCCGATGACCACGGGTTTGCAGGCGATACTCTCCTCTTCGCCGCGGTTGCGCGCCCCCTCATCCAAGGGATGAAAATCGTTGTCGAGAATTTTCGTGTTTCCGCCGATGAGCGTATTCTCTCCGATCGAGATGCCGACGCGGGCATATACGGTCACCCCCGACACCCCGACGTTGTCGCCGATCTCTATCTTCGCGCCCGGGCGGCGGGTCATGATGACGGAACGCTGATACAACCCCACCATGTTCGAAAGAAAGGAGGAATTGATGCGCACGTTGTTCCCCAACGCCAAGCTTGCGCCGCGGCGGTTGAAGATGAAGGCGTTGCCTTTAAGTTTTAAGTTTTTACCGTGCTTCACGCCCGTCAACGCCATCATGAGGCGGGTAAAGATCGCCATTTTTTCAGCACTCCTCTATTTCGCGGACGTATTTCTCCATGGAAACGTCCTTGGTGAGATTTTTTTCGAGATATGCCCGACCTGCGGCACCCATGCCCGCAAGATCGACCTCTTTTTTGATAAATTTTTCCAAAATCTCCGCGACGGCGGCATAATCTCCCGGCGCGGCGACCAGTCCGCAACCCGTCTCTTCGATGATGAGCCGCGCTTCGCTGCCCTCTTCGAGCACGCCGAGAACGGGTTTGCCCGCCGCCATGACCCCATAGAGTTTGGAGGGTACGGACACGCCCTTGATGCCCTTGGCATTGACGACCCAGTGCACGTCGGCGGCGTTCAGACTGTAAACGATATCCTCTTTCGCCTGATAAGGAATGAATACGACGTTGCCGAGCCCTTCAGCCTGCGCGTATTCTTTGAGTTCTTTCTCCACCGCGCCCTCACCGACAAAGGCGAACGCGAGATTCTCCCTGTCCCGATAGGGCTTGAGCAGTTTGATCAACCCCGGCAGATCGTAATACAGCCCCAAATTTCCCGAATACATGACGACGAATTTATCCTCGAGGCCGTACCGCTTGCGAAAAGCCGCCACGCGCGCGTCTGAGATCGGGAGCGGATAGACCTTCTTCTCGTCCATCCAGTTGTTGATGACGCAATAGGCGGGAACCGCTTCGCCTTGGAAACGGTTTTCCAGCGTCTGCGCCATATCCCTGCCGACGAGCACCACTTTGTCGGCCTTGCGGCAGGAATTTTTGTCGATTTGCAAAAGCAGAGAAAGCAACGGCTTCGCGCCCGAATAGCCCACCGCCATGATCTGTTCGGGGTTGAAATCCTGAATGTTGTAGAGCAGTTTGGCTTTCAGTTTTTTCTTGCCGTACACGCCGAGCATGCCGCCGAGAACGGGCGGTTGGGATACGGCATAGACATAATCCTGCGCCCCCGCGAGCGCGGTGGCTTTGCGCGCGCCGCGATAGTAGGAAAGAATATTCTTCACGCGGCTGAGCTTGTCCCGCTTGGTGAAAGCGGGAACGCGCACGCGTATGATCTTCACGCCGTTGAGTTCTTCGAAATAGAAGGGTTTTTTACGGTATGCAGGATCGACCGTTCCCGTATAGGACGGCACGGCACAGATGACCGTGACGTCAAACGTATCTTTGATCCCCTCGGCGAGTTCCTGCAAAATCTGTCCCGTCGACGCCACGTCGGGGGCATAATAATGGGCATAGATCAATAATTTTTTCTTTTGCGTAGCATCGGGCATTGGGGATGCCTTGTCCGTTTCGGCCGAGATGCTTACGGCGGACGTTGTTGCCGCGGTATTTTCCTTCTCTGTTTCCATTCCTTCCATGTTTTGCTCCTGTTTTACTATGAACAGACCTGTAGTTGTTTTATCCTTGTCTTTTGGCTTTTTCCTTCTTCCGTATCTTCATTCTCTTCTGTTTTTTCTCGTTTATTATCCCCATACTCGGGTAAAACCGAGCCGCGACATGGCGTCGTACACATGCTCTCCGATGAGCCGATACCCCTTCGCGTTGAAATGCACGCCGTCCGAACGCAGGCAGGCGGGGACGGTCCCTTCCGCCATCAGCGCCTGATCTTCTCCCGAAGGCGAGATGCCCGCATCCCCGGGACCCTGACTGCTGAGATAGGCACGAAGATTGACATACCGATCCCCGAACGCCTCTTCCATTGCTCTTTCCAATTCCGCGCGCGAGGCCGCCGAACCGCTGGTCAGGCCCAGAACGAGATATTTGCCCGCCGCAAGTGCGTCTGCGCCGATGAGCGCGCGCTGCTGCGCGATCAGTTCTTCAAAATCCTTCCAGCCGCCGTTCTGACCGATGAATACGATGGGAAAACAGTCATCGAACGCCCCCGCCTGACGGGTGACGACTTCCGTTCCTGCGGAAAACCGTTTTTCCTCCTGCAATTCCGCCGAAGGGCGAAAATAATAATGATATTCCTCGGATGTATACGATTGCTGCCGAATGCTCAATTCTCCCTGCACCCCGCCGATATGGCAGGGGTTGAGCATATCGGGTGCACTCTGCCTCAAAACGGGATAATTGAGTACGATCTCCGTTTTTTCCTGTCCCGCAGGCAAAACAACATCCTGGGCAAGGGCCAGGGGGTCGTATACGCCTGCCCGCGCACAAATGGTTGCGGAAGACTCGCCGCCGACGCCTGCGTTGGCAACGGAAATCTCTTTGTTGACATTTTTCCGCAACAGCTCTTCAAGCACGGCGGGATAGTTCGTCAGTCCGCCGCCCGTACCCGCCGTGAGGGAATCCCCCCAACAGACGACGGTATACTTTTCATCGGACGGCGCACACGCCGTCAGGCAGACAACGCCGCACAATGCGAAAAACAATGCCGCCGCCAACCATGCCATGGCGCGGCGGAAAAATTTCCCCCGCCCGCGAACGGAAAACATGACTTACCGTTCCGCCCGCATGGGGTTGTGCAGGAAGTCCGCATAGGTCATGCGGATGCCGTCTTCCAGTTCGGTCTTATATGTCCAGCCGAGTTTTTGCAATTTGGACACATCGAGAAGTTTCCTCGGCGTGCCGTCCGGCTTGGTCGCATCCCATTCGATCTCCCCTTCGTACCCAACGACTTTGGCCACCAGTTCGGCGAGGGCTCGGATGGAAAGTTCCTTGCCCGTGCCGACATTGACCGTTTCCGTGCCGCTGTATGTATTCATCAGGAACACGCAGGCGTCGGCAAGGTCGTCAACATACAAAAACTCCCGCATGGGCGATCCCGTTCCCCAGCAGACGACTTTCTTATCCCCGTTCTCCTTTGCCTCGTGAAAACGGCGAATGAAAGCGGGAAGCACGTGAGAATGACGGGGATGGTAATTATCGTTCTTTCCGTACAGATTGGTCGGCATGACGGAGATATAATCGGCGCCGTACTGCCTGTCGAGATATTCGCAATATTTCAAGCCCGAAATTTTGGCGAGCGCATAGCCCTCGTTGGTCTGTTCAAGCGCCCCCGTCAACAGGCAATTCTCGGGCATGGGTTGAGGCGCCATGCGCGGATAGATGCAGGAAGAGCCGAGAAACATGAGCTTTTTCACGCCGTTTTGCCATGCCGCGCGGATGGCGTTCATCTCCAGAATCATATTGTCATAGAGAAAATCGGCGGGCTGTCCGGCGTTGCCGAGAATGCCGCCGACTTTGGCGGCCGCCAAAAACACGTATTCGGGTTTTTCGGCGGCAAAAAAGGCTTCGGTCTCCGCCTGACGGCGCAGATCGAGCTCCTTACTCGAACGCAGGACGAGGTTATGATACCCCGCCGCTTCCAATTTCCGCACAATGGCGGAACCAACCATGCCGCGATGTCCCGCGACATAGATTTTTGCGTCTTTCTCCATCATAATGCTTTTTTCTCCTTCTCCGCAAGTGCTCTGTCATGCGCCGCCATCCGACGCACGAGCTCTTCATAGGACGTCTTTTGCGGATTCCAGCCGAGTTTGGTCCTCGCCTTGGTCGGATCGCCCAGCAGGTTGTCCACGTCCGTCGGGCGGAAAAAGTCGGGAGAGACCTCGACGAGCACTTTCCCCGTCGCTTTGTCTATGCCCTTTTCATCCACCCCGTGTCCGTGCCATTCGAGCTCGATGCCGTTACAGCGGAACGCAAGCTCGGTAAACTCGCGCACGGTGTGCTGTACGCCCGTGGCGATGACGTAATCCTCCGGCTCATCCTGTTGCAGGATGAGCCACATACACTCCACATAATCCTTCGCGTAGCCCCAGTCCCGCAGGGAGTCGAGGTTGCCCAGATACAGTTTCTCTTGCAAACCGCAGGCGATCCGCCCCGCCGCAAGCGTGATTTTTCTCGTTACGAACGTTTCGCCCCGCCGTTCGGATTCGTGGTTGAAAAGGATCCCGCTGCAACAGAACATTTGATATGCCTCGCGGTATTCCTTGACGATCCAAAACCCGTATTGCTTGGCAACGGCATAGGGAGAATAAGGATGGAAGGGCGTGGTTTCCCGTTGCGGGATCTCTTCCACTTTGCCGTACAACTCGGACGTCGAAGCCTGATAAATGCGGCAGGTCTTCGCAAGCCCGCACACGCGGACGGCCTCCAGCACACGCAAAACACCCGTCGCCACCACGTCGGCGGTGTATTCGGGTACTTCAAAACTGACCTGTACGTGGCTCTGCGCCGCCAGGTTATAAATTTCGTCGGGCCGCACGGCGGAGATGATGCCGATCAAAGAGAGCGAATCGCTCAGGTCGCCGTAATGCAGATGGAAGTCTTCTCTCCCTTCGAGGTGCGCGATGCGCTCGTGGTAATCCACCGACGAACGGCGGATGACGCCGTGCACTTCATAACCTTTTTCCAATAAAAACTCGGCGAGATAGGAACCGTCCTGCCCCGTTACGCCCGTGATCAATGCTCTCTTTTTCGCCATACCGTTTCACTCCCGTTGTTTTCTTTCAATTATGTTCCGTTATTGTATTTTGTATCAAAAACAGGCAGCCCATGCCCGTAAATTTTCGGTTTTATCTTTTCTTCGGCATATCCTTTTTCCCGCGCCGCTCTTTTACGTCTCGCCGTTTTGTCCCGAGAACAAAGCGTCTGCCCGTCAGAGCGTCACCGCGATCAGGGATATCTTTCCCTTGGAACGGAAGACATATTTATGCGCGACGCCGAAGAAGGTCTCCCCGCGCTTGAAGGTCTTGACGCTCACGCCGTCGCCCGCGACGACCTTTCCCCTGCCTTCCAGCACGACAAAGGCACAGAAAGAACTATAGTCGACGGCAATGGATATTTCCCCTTTGGCATCGTATTTTGACGCGGAGAAATATTTACAGTCGCCCAAAAGCGTGCGCGTGCCGTTCCCGTACGGCTCCGAGCGATCGCGCTGTACGAACTCGCGCAGAGAAGATTTATAATTGAGCACGTCGAGCGCCTTTTCAATGTGCAGTTCGCGCGGTTCTCCGCGCTCGTTTTTGCGGTCGTAATCGTACAACCGATAGGTCACGTTGGAGCTCTGCTGAATTTCGCAAATGATGCATCCCGCCCCGATGGCGTGCACCATGCCCGTATGCAGGAAATAAGTCTGCCCCGCCTTGACGGGGATTTTCTGCAGAACTTCCTCCAAGGATCCGTCGTGGATGCGGCGCAACACTTCGCTGCGGGTGACGTTGCGGTTGAACCCCGCATAGATATATGCGTCGGGTTTCGCGTCCACCACATACCACAGCTCGTTCTTCCCGTATTCGTTCTCGTGCGGGAAGGCATACTCGTCGCTGGGGTGGACCTGAATGGAAAGACTGCGGTGCGCGTCAATAAATTTGATGAGTAGCGGGAACTCGGAAAAAGCCTGACACTTCCAGCCCAGTTTTTCCCGCCCGATGATTTCAATGAACTGTTTTAAGGTCTTGCCGGCATACTTCCCGTCCGCAACGACGCTTTCGCCGCCCGGATGGGTGGAGAGCTCCCAGCTCTCGCCGACTTTCTTTTTCCCGTATAATTTCTTCCCGAGGACTTTGGAAAGATTGACGCCGCCCCAGATGCACTCGCGCAACGCAGGAGAGAGTTTCACGAGCACTTCGTCCAGACTGCGAACGGTATCGTCCATCGCGATGCCAACGCCCAAAACGGTCTCGATGAGGGTCAGATTGAGTTCGCCGCGGTTCTCCACGCGGTGTTTTCCGCCGATGGGAACATAGACGCTCTGATTGAGGAATACTTCTTTCTCCTCCCCGTTGACCGTGATGAACGCCGTACCCGTAACGACGGAAAAAGTCGCCGAATGCCGCGTATGCGCGTGCGTAGGAATTTCTTTGTGCGGATAGACGGTCACTTTATTGACTTTGTATCCGCCCGTGCGATAGAGCACCTGCCGCACGCCCCAGGTGTAATACATGACGTCGCTCCGATCGAAAATATCGGGATTTTTCTCATAATTGAGGGACGTTATCTGTTTGATGTCCGCCACGCTCTCTTTTTTGGATATGTACAGCGCGTCGCGCGTATTGACAACAATGAGATCCTCGACGTTGTTGAGGACGATGGCTTTGTCCTCTTCGGTGTTGACCACGTCGGTATTGCGGCAAAGTACTTTGAGCGAGAAGGAATCCTGTTCGCGCTTTCCCTTGTAATCGCTGAAAGTTTTCAAGTCCACGATACGGTGGAATCTGAACCTTGCGCGGATAAGGGATGCCCGTTCGGGATGGAGTACTTGTCCGAGCGCATACGGCGGCATGCCTGTCGCCATTTCACGGGTAATGACTCCGTTGAACATTTCCATGCGGCGGCGGCACCGCAACAAATACCGATCGTCCAACGCGTCGAGAAGGACGCGCGCCCGCCCGGCGACGATGCCGCAATCCCAAAGGTAATACCCTTCCTCCGGCCGCACGGACGAAAAGCCCGTTACGTCTTTCCCGCTGTAAGAAATATAGCTGTATCCGTCCCACTTGTTCATGACCGCGGCGCCGACGACGCCCACGCGGTCCTGCGCGACGATTTTTTTCAAATCCGTCACCGTACCGTTATAATCCCCGTCCAAAATAACATCGGTGGATACGATGAGTATTTCCTCCTCGGGCTTACACCGAAGAAGTGCAACCGTAATGGGGAAGGCCGTTTTGACGGGCTGTTCTTCAAAGAGAAAGGAGCAGTTGAGTCGCTGAAAGGCACGGAGCTGACCGCGCAGAATGCTCTCGTACCGTCTGTTCGCCAGAATGACGTACTCGTCGCAAAAAGGAATGTTGCGCAGGATGGTCTCCTGGAACATCGAACGATGATCGCGTATCTCCATAAATTGTTTGGGGTAATTTTTGCGGGACAGCGGCCACAGTCGATCGCTGCTGCCGCCCGCCAGCACAAAACATTTCATAACCTTTCTCTCTCAAGCCCGAAAACGCGCCCTTCTGCCCGTTCTTCGCGGTATTCCTTCCTGTCTTTTTTCCTTCCTTGACAACGGGTTTTCCTGCAAACGAATGAATTTCCCGTCCGTTTCTTTCCGCTCATGCGGGCGCAGGCCTTACCCACGCCCTGCATAAGCAGTCATTTCCTTTATCTATCCTCTTATTGTCGGCGTTCGTCCCGCCTTATTCCCCGTCTTTCTCCGTCGGCTCCGCGTCTTCCGCGCCGCCGCGCACGATCTGCAAGAGCTCTTCGCGCATGGCTTCCACGGCGGCATCCGCCGCCGCGAGGCTGTCGCGCTTTGCGCCGAAATAAAACTTGATCTTCGGCTCCGTACCCGAAGGGCGTACACAGCACCACGCGCCGTTTTCGCACTCCAGATAAACCACGTTGCTCCCGGGCAGTCCCGTGGGCGTGCATTCTCCCGTGGCGAGATCCCTGCGTATGCCCGCGGCATAGTCCCGCACGGCGATCACTTTGGCCCCGCCGAGCATTTCGGGCGGCGCATTCAGTAATTTTTCCACAATCGCCCGCGCCTTCCGCGCGTCTTCCGCGCCTTCGAGCAAAACGCTCTCCAGCCCTTCGCGGTAATATCCGTATTTTTCATACATCCGCCGCATCTGTTCACAGAGCGTGATGCCTTGTTTTTTATAATAAGCCGCGGCTTCGCACAACGCGGCGACCGCCGCAACGGCGTCCTTGTCCCGCGCATACGTGCCCGTCAAACAGCCGTAACTCTCTTCAAAACCGAAAAGAAAACGATATGCGCCCTTTTTCCCGTCCGTTTGACCGCCGTTTTTCGCCGTCGCCTCTTCAAAGAGACGGATCTGTTCGCCGATGTATTTGAATCCCGTCAGCACTTCCTTACAGGTAATCCCGTACGACGCGGCAACCTCCTTGGCCATGTCGGAAGATACGATCGTCGTCACCAATGCCCCGTCCGATGCGGGCATGGGTAACTTATTCTTTTCTTTCAGCTGCGAAAGACGGTACTCGGCGATGAGCAGACCAGACATATTGCCCGTAAAGGCCATGTACTCGCCCGTCGTCTCGTCCTTGGCGTACACGCCCAGTCGATCGGCATCGGGATCGGTCGCGAGGACGATGTCGGCGTCCTTCTTGCGCGCCAGTTTCAGCGCGAGGGAAAAGGCCTTGGGATCCTCGGGATTGGGATATTCGACCGTGGAAAAATTCCCGTCGGGCAGTTCCTGTTCGGGCACGACCCAGACCTGTGTGAAACCGAGTTCCCACAGAATGCGCCGCACGGGAATGTTGCCCGTGCCGTGGAGCGGGGTATATACGATGCGTATATCCTTGGCCATCTCGCGGATAATCTCGGGATTGAGCGCGGTGCGGCGAACCGCCGCATAATATTCCTCATCCAGCTCTTTCCCGATGACGCAAAGCAATCCGGCCGATTCCGCTTCCTCGCGCGTCATCTTCCTGACCGAGGCAAAGCCCGTGAGCGCATTGACCCGCGCGATGATGTCAGCGTCCTGCGGCGGCACGATCTGTCCGCCGTCCCGCCAGTAGACCTTGTACCCGTTGTAGGCGGGCGGGTTATGACTGGCCGTTATGACCACACCCGCGGTGCAGCCGAGCTTACGCACGGCAAAGGAAAGTTCGGGCGTGGGACGAAGGCTGTCAAAGAGATATGCCCGTATGCCGTTGGCGCACAGCACCAACGCCGCGCATTCGGCAAATTCATAAGAACAGCGGCGGCTGTCATACGCAATGCCAACGCTCTTTTCCCCTTTAACAACGGCCTTGATGTAATCGGACAGTCCCTGCGTGGCCTTTCCGACGGTGTATATATTCATTCGGTTGGTTCCGACGCCGATGAGGCCGCGCAATCCGCCCGTTCCGAAAGAGAGGGAGCGACCGAAACGATCCTCGATGTCACGTTCATCGGTCAGCGCGCGCGCCTCCCGCCGCGTTTCTTCGTCAAAGGTCGCCGAAACGCACCATTTTTGATGTTCCGTCTTATAATCCATGAATCACAATACCCCTGTTTTTCCCGATTTTTTCAGATATTCCACCAGTTTCTTCACATCCTGGGCATGGCTTCTGGGGCACACCATGACCGCATCCGCCGTCTCGACGACGACGATGTCTTTTACGCCGAAAGCCGTCAGCAGACGATCGGAGGCAAAAAACACGCTGTCCTCGCAATCGACCGCGACAACCTCCCCGACGGATACATTACCCGACGCGTCCTTTCCGTATATGCCGTCCAAAGCGTCCCAGCTCCCCACATCGCTCCAACCGAAAGAACCCTTCACCGCCAAAATATCCGTTGATTTCTCCAAAATGCCGTAATCGACGGAAATGTCGCGCAATGTCGGATAAATTTCAGCCGTTATCCGTTCTTCGTCGGGCGTGCCGACGGCCGCCGCGATCTGTTGCAAGCCTTTATAAATATCGGGCAGATATTTCTCTATCCGCTCCAAAACGACGGAAATTTTCCAAACGAAAATACCGCAATTCCAGAGGTACTCCCCGCTCGCCAGATACTCGGCGGCTTTTTCATACGAGGGCTTTTCGGTAAAACGCAGGACCTTGCGCGCCGCGCCCACGCGATCGCCGCAATGAATATACCCGTATCCCGTAGCGGGATGGGTCGGCTCGACGCCGACAATCACGGGACAGTCGTTTTTTTCCGCCGCATCGGCGGCGGCGGTGAGGACTTGCAAATAGGCATCCGCATCCTTGATATAAGCATCGGAAGGCGTGACGATCATGACGCCGTCACCATATTTCTTCTGCAACTTTACGGCGGCATAACCGACGCAAGCGGCCGTGCCTCGCGCTGCAGGCTCGCGAAGAATATTCTCCCTCGGCACGCGCCCCGCCGTGACCGCTGACATCTGCGCGCTTTGCGCCGCGCTGGTCACGACAAAAACCTTCCCCGCGCCCGTCAACGGCAAAAGCCTGTCCGCCGTTTCGTTGACCAGACAGTCCTTTCCGCTCAGGTTGAGAAATTGTTTGGGTTTTTCCGCTCTGGACAGGGGCCAGAAGCGCGTTCCGCCGCCGCCCGCCAGAATGATGCCGTATCTATCCATGTCGCAAAGCCCTTTTTCTCCCGCGGCAGAGTTGCGCCGAGACATTTCCCGTCGTGCGCCGCCTCCGACTGCAGGCATTATACTACATAATCCTTCGTATTTTATCATACATCATTTTACTCTTTCTGTCAAGGCGCTGACTCTTTTTTTCCTCTTTTCCCTCCTTTATTTTTTACTTTGTTTATTTATTAAATATTTTTCTTTGTATTTTTATTATATCATAATTGCCGAAAAAACCATCTTACGCCAATCTTACATAAACCTTACATTTTTGTAAGATTGTGCTGGAAATAAACTTTTTTACATCGATGAATTGTCAAACTAAGTGCAACACTTGATAAGATTTTCTTCAAACAAATCTTGCGGTGTACGGAAATGCAAAAC
>CALWCO010000024.1 GCA_944376455.1 uncultured Clostridia bacterium | reverse complement strand
TGTAAAATATATCGTCTTTGTATAATTTCCTCCTTTCGGGCTGTCATTGAGTCTTGTTATATATTCATGACAAACAAAAAAATATTTCTGAGGACTTCCTAACTCCGTATTTCCATATCCGGAAAGATTGTAATATGCATAAACAAATTCAAAAAAAGATGTTTGCAATTTATAGGTATACGGAAACCAAACTGTTTCCACACCAAGCAGAGACGGCCCCACATACTTAGAGCCCGCAATGAACCCTGTCTGAACTTGGTAATACACATCCGTTATCTCTTTCCCTTTATAATACGCCGGAATTGCAAGCGTTTCGGGATACGGTACGTCACCGTCACCAACGATCGCATAACTGTCCGTTTGCCTTATATAGTAATACTTAAAATACCCGTCCGCAAACGAATTTGCCTCCACCCTTTCTTCTTCCGTTTGACAGCCGCCCAACATACAACACATTATGACAAGACTTATCATTGAAAGTATAACCGCCAATATCCTTTTGGCCTTCATCGCGTCCCCCTTCCGTTTCAACGACGTCCCATTCCTTTATCTGATGAGCTCGGCGAATGCGGAAAGATTATCCGTCGCGATCTGACGCTTGCCGTCCTCGATCTCGTGCACAAGCACGCAGATCTTATCGCATACGGGGGTCTTCACGCCGTATTTCCTGCCGAAATCACAGACGATGCCGTCTATATAATCGATTTCGCATTTCTTGCCCTGCCGCAGAGACTGGAGCATACTGGAAATGAGTCCCGCATGCTTCTTCATCGCAATGGGCAAAACGAAGAGGGCGATTGCCTTTTTGACCGCACCGCGGTAACCGAGCAAGTTTTCAATGTCGTGCCCCTGAATGGGCTCGATTTTTATGTTTGCCGCCGCGGCAACGCGGATACATTCCTGTATCACTTCGAGCGCGACGCGCTTGCCCGTCTTATGCTTTGCAATCTCCCCGAAGGTAAGACCCGTAAACGTGGAGATACCCGAAAAAGCGGCATTGATCAGCAGTTTCGACCAGCGCGCGCCGATGAAATTCTCCTCCACCGTCACGGTGCCCATACATTCGAGATAGCTCTTGATTTCCTCTAACCGCTCATCGGCTTTGCCGTAAGCGCCGAGCGAAAAAGTCAATGCTTCGGGCGAAGAGGTCAGCTCGCTCTTCCCTTCCCCAAGGAAGGTTGCGCCCCACGCGACCGCACAGCCGTATGTATTGTCCGCGCCGATGAGATCGGCGATGAGCGCTTCGGGCAGGCCGTTCTGCATGGTGCAGATCACGCCGCGTTCGCTCAGATAAGTTTTCAGAAAAGAAACGATCTCCCTGTTTTCGCTCTGTTTGGTCATGAGGAAAATAAGGTCGTATTTCCCCTCCATTTCCTCGGGCAGAAGGGCGGAAACGGGTTGCACGAAATCCACCGTGCCGACGACGTGCGCCCCTTCTTTCTTCATCGCTTCGACGTGCGCGCGATTGCGGTTGACCAAATCGATCTGCTTCCCCGCCCGCGCAATGTATGCGCCGAGCACCGTGCCCATGGCACCTGCACCGTAAATGGCTGCTCTCATAAATGATACTCTCCTTAATTCAATAATAATAAAACGATAAAATTGCGGCTCAATGCGACAATTTCAAATCGTTTGAAAAACATTGCCGCATCGCGAAAAATAACTTTCTGTCCGAAAAACAACTTTTCAACGGTATCCGCAAAACCAATCTTTGGTCAACGACGGATTGACACACTTTACACGTCTATGTCCGTACAATCGATCCGACCGTGCGAAGATTCGCCTCGCCTTCCCGCCTCGTCAGGCGTCAAGGTCTTTTGCCAGCAAACAGATGGCGTGAACGGTGTCTTCCACGCCGTGCTTCTCGCAATCCACCGTATAATCGGCGTATTTTTCATAGAGCGGCACCCGCTCGTCATAGAGATCGCGCAGAGATTCGCCCTTTCTTATAACGACTCCGCGCGCCAGGATGATGTTTCCCAGCCGCCGCGCAATCTCTTCATAGGACGCTTTCAGATAGACGACCGTGCCGATGCTCTTGAGATGCTCCATCGCCTCTTCGCCGTACACAACGCTCCCGCCCGTGGAAATGACGCAACGTTCCGCCCAGAGAGAGGCATTGATCCTGTTTTCGATGCGGATAAATTCCTCGGTGCCCTTTTCTTCTATGATCTCCGACAACAGTTTCTTTTCCTGCGTCTGAATGACGAGATCTGTGTCGATAAATCCGAACCCGAGCGTCTTTGCGACCAACACGCCCGCCGTACTCTTGCCGCTTGCCGGCATTCCGATGAGAACGATATTTTTTCTGCTGTTTTCCATATTTTCATTATACCATCGTGCAAGAAAAAAGTCAAAGGATAAGCGAAGATCGTCCGTCTTTTTTTGTCGTCCCGTTATCGGATTTAAACAACGTTTTGTAACACCCCGAACAACTCCATATTCGTCCGTAAAAGACGGATATTTTATTTATTATGTCTCACATAGTACATCGTATCTTTTGTTTTATATTTATTTCTTATGGATTTGATAAGGAATTATAAGGAAAAATATAAAATCCTGTTGAGTTTTTGCGAAAATAGTCTTGACCTTGCAAAATATTTTTGTTATAATTTTTATATGATAAAATATATGCAATTTTCCGCTAAAAAATTGGCGATTTTATCCGTTCTTACGGCACTGGGACTGATCTCTTTTTTATTGGAAAATTTACTGCCGCCCCTCTTTGTCCCCGGGGCAAAAGCGGGGATTTCCAACATTTTCACGCTTTTGGCACTCGTATGGTTCTCTGCCCCGGAAGCCTTTATCGTTCTCATCGTGCGCACCGTCCTCGGCGCGGTCTTCGGCGGGAACGTCTCCGCACTCTTATACAGTCTGACCGCGGGGGCGGTTTCGTTGGGCGTCTCCGCCACTCTCCTCAAATTGTTTTCCCGTCGTCTGACGGTCGTCGCCGTCAGCACGCTCTCCGCCTGTATACACAATGCCGTTCAGTTGTGCGTATATTCCTTTCTGACGGCTAACACGGGGATTTTCGGCTATCTGCCCGTTCTCCTGTTTGCGGGGATCCTGTCGGGCCTGATCGTGGGCATTTTGACCGTGATCGCCGTGCGGATCGTTCCGCTCAAAACAGTTTTTTCCGCCGATCTTTTGCGGGAAGATGCAGACACGGAACCGAAAAAACCGACCTATGCCCCGCCCGAAGAAAAAAACGGCCCTTCCGCGCCGTGAGATCGACCGAGCGAAAACAGAACCGTGAATTGATCGAGCGAAACAGAGCAGGCGATTCGAAATGAGCGCAAAAATGCCGAAAAGACGGAACAAACACCGTCAAAAACCTGACTCCGCACGACACAGACGATCGCCCCGTTTCGGCATTTGCGTTACTTTTTTCTGAAAACGGGATGTTTTACCGAAACGTTTTTCCCGCAATTCTCTTCCTTTGAAAAACAAAAAATTTATCTCTTACGGAGGTATATAAAAATATGCAGATAAAAGCCAACCCGCTCCGCCACGGCGTCGCCCTGTCGGACAAAAAAGCGGCCACCAAAGATCTGCCCGTACAGGCTATCCCCGCCCCCGATACGGTGGCGATCTGTATGTCGCAACACATCGGAAAGCCCGCACAGCCCGTCGTACAGGCGGGAGACGCCGTTCTCAAAGGCCAACTCATCGCCCGCGCCGACGGCCCCGTCAGCGCGAACATTTACTCGTCGGTCAGCGGTACGGTAAAGTCCGTCGAGACGCGCAAAGACGACCGCGGCGCATCCGCGCAGTACGTCGTCGTTCAAAACGACAAACAGGACAATGCGGCGTTCTTGCCGCCGCTTGCGGAGAAGACGAAAGAAAACATTCTCGAACGCATCCGCGAGGCGGGCATCGTCGGTCTCGGCGGCGCCGCCTTTCCCACTTATGTGAAGATGACGCCCAGAACGCCCGTCGACGCGCTCGTCATCAACGGCGCGGAATGCGAGCCCTATCTGACATGCGACTACCGTCTGATGGTTGAAAAATACGCCGAACTTCTGCAGGGCATCCGCTATCTCGCCCTCGCGCTCGGCGTCGATAAAATCTACATCGGCATCGAGGAAAACAAGCCCGACTGCATCGAACGGTTTGCCGGGGAAGAGGACATCGTCACCGTTCCCCTGCACGAACGCTATCCGATGGGTTCGGAAAAACACCTCATCTATTCCTGCACGGGACGCAAAGTCCCCTGCGGCAAACTGCCCGCCGATGCGGGTTGCGTCGTGCAGAACGTCGCGACGGCCTACGCGGTGTATGAGGCCGTGGAACTCGGCAAACCGCTCTTTGAGCGCGTATTGACCGTATCGGGCGGCGCCGTACAGCGGCCGCAAAACCTGCTCGTGCCGAACGGAACTGCCTTTTCTTACATACTCGACTATTGCGGCGTGGACGATTCCTGCGCCATGATCGTGGACGGCGGTCCGATGATGGGCGTTGCCGTGGCAGACAGGAAGGTGGTGACCAAGAAGGCCACTTCGGGCCTTTTGGCCTTGACCAAGGCCGAAACAGACGGCAGCACCCCCACCCCCTGCGTGAGCTGCGGACGCTGTGCCCGGGCCTGCCCCATGCACCTGATGCCCATGGACATCGATTTCTATACGCAGAACGAGGATTATGAAGGCGCGCGCGACTGGGGCGGAGTGCTCAACTGCATCGAGTGCGGTTCCTGCGCCTATGTCTGTCCCGCCAAGCGTCCCATCGTGCAGAGCGTGCGTCTCGCCAAAGCCAAACTGCGGGAACTCGCCGCAACCAACGGGAAATAATCAAGGAGGAAGAAACATGGAACAACAAGCGTTTGTAGAACATTCCCCGCACCAGAAAAGTTCCCTGACGACGCGGCGCATCATGCTGGACGTGCTCATCGCCCTCGCCCCTGCGGCCGTTATGGGCTGCATCTATTTCGGCTGGCAGGCCCTGCTCGTACTCGTACTCACCGTGCTCTCCGCCGTCCTCACCGAAATCATCTGGTTATTGATCAGAAAACAAACCTTCAAGGAGATTTTCAAGCAGTTCGACCTGACTTCCGTCGTGACGGGATTGCTTCTCGGAATGTGTTTCGGAAGTCAGACCGCATGGTACGCCTGTATCCTTGCGGGCGCATTCGCCGTCGGCGTCGCCAAGATGCTCTTCGGCGGCACGGGCAGAAACATCGTCAATCCCGCCCTCGCGGGCAGAATCTTTGCCTTTATCGCCTTCCCGACGATCGTCGCGGGCGGCTGGCTCGGCGCAAACTTCACCGAATCCGCGGGAGAAGTGCTCACGGGCGCAACCCCCCTCACCGATTTCCTCACCAACAACGGCGTGATGAACACCGAACTGTGGCAACTCTTCTTCGGTTACGGTGTTCCCGGCTGTATCGGCGAGACCTGCAAAATCGCCCTCCTCGCGGGATATGTCTATCTCATCGTCCGCAAGGTGATCGACTGGAAATATCCCCTCATCTATATTGCCGCGACGGGCGTCACGACCATGATCATCTATCAAAGCTTTGAGGTTTTCCTGCCGAGTATTCTCTCGGGCGGACTCTTCCTCGGGGCGATCTTCATGGCGACGGACTATGTCACCTCCCCCAAGACACTTTGGGGCAACGTGGTATACTTCCTCGTGCTCGGCATCATCACCGCCGTCCTGCGGTTCGCCACGGGCATCGAAGTCGTTTCCTTCTGCATCTTCCTGATGAACCTGGTAACGCCGCTCATCGACCGTTTCATCCGCCCCAAGCCGTTCGGCTATGTGCGGCCTGAAAAAGAAAAGACGGGCAAAGGCCCCGCAAAGGAGGCAGGAAAATGAAAATAAAAGACTTTTTCCGCAGCGTAACATTCCGCTGTATCGTCGTTCTCGCCGCTATCGCCCTGCTTTCGGGCGGCATCCTGTCACTGCTGAACGATATACTGTACGTCTCCGACGAAGAGATCCTGCAACGCACGCTCAATAAGATCTATGTCGACGAAGAAGTCGGCGCGGAGACCGTCTCTCTGGACTCCCTCGACGTTGAAAACGATTACGGCACTGTGAAGAACGTCTACGCCATGGACAACGGACAATACCTCGTCGAGGCGACAGGGAAAAACGGGTATAAAGGCGGTACGGTCACCGCGTATACCGCATTCCTCGCCGAGGACGGTGCCCTGACGGGTATCTATAAAGTGGTCATCACCGGCAACGTCAGCCAAAGTTTCATCTCCGAAATGGATGCGGAATATCTGGCAGGCTACACCACCGCGGACGCGAGCGAAATCGTCAGCGGCGGGACGGAATATTTCCCGACAACGCCCGGACGGACGGATTACGTCGTCACCGGCGCGACCAAAGTGTCCGACGCAACCAATAACGCCGTCAACGCGGCAATGTGTTTTCTCCGCACCGAGCTGCTGACCGCGGGCGGAAATACCGAACAGGAGGCGTAATGCAATGAAAAAGAACGATTATAAGAAAATCTTTTTCGACGGCGTCGTCGCCAACAACCCGACCTGGCGGCTCGTTCTGGGTACCTGCGCGACCCTCGCGCTGACCACTTCCGCCATGAACGGCATCGGTATGGGCCTTGCCGTCACCGTCATCCTGCTCTGCAGCAACGTGCTCGTTTCCCTCCTGCGCAAAGTTATCCCGAACGAAGTGCGCATCCCCGCTTTCGTGCTGATCATCGCCACGTTCGTCACCGTCGTGCGCATGGTGCTCTATGCTTACCTGCCCGACCTGTATGACTCCATGGGCGTATTCCTCCCCCTGATCGTCGTCAACTGCATCATTCTCGGCCGCGCGGAATCCTTTGCATCCAAAAATACCGTGCTTGCCGCGGCGGCGGACGGCGTGGCGAACGGCATCGGCTTTACGGTTGCACTCACGATCATGGGCATTATCCGTGAATTTTTAGGCAATGCCTCCTTCTTCGGCATCGCTCAGCCCTGGGATTTCAAGATCGGATTCTTCACCAGTTCCGCGGGCGCCTTCTTTGTCTACGGCATCTGCATCGCGCTCTTTAATTTCATCTATTCCAAAATCGAAATCTCCCTTGCACACGGAAAGGCCAGGGCGCGCCGTCAGAGCCTGCCGAAAAGTCTCGAAGAACTGAAAGAAACAGCGCAGGCGCAGGAGGAAAAATAATATGGAAATCTTTACCTTATTCATTCTGGCCGTATTCGTCAATAACTTTGTCGTCGTTCAGTTCCTGGGCATCTGCCCCTTCCTCGGGGTATCCAAGGATACGTCGAGCGCGTTCGGCATGGGCGTCGCCGTTACGGTCGTCATGGTCCTCGCCACCCTCGTCACCTATCCGCTGTATACTTTCGTTATGGTGCCGCTCGGATTCGAGTTCATGGAGATCATCTTCTTCATCTTCGTCATCGCCGCGCTCGTGCAGATGCTCGAACAGATACTCAAGAAATTCATCCCCGCACTCTATAACTCCCTCGGTATCTATCTCCCCCTGATCACCACCAACTGTGCCGTTTTGGGCGTGGCGGAATTGGTCATCGGCGACGTTTCCGCTCTCGGCATCGCGAGCATGAACCTCGGTTATGCCCTGCTCTATGCCCTTTTCTCGGGCATCGGTTTCCTCATCGCCATTCTGCTCATGAGCGGTTTACGGGAAAAAGTAGACCGTTATGCCGATATGCCTAAGGCTCTGAAAGGCTTCCCCATTTCCATGGTCATTGCGTCTTTCATGGCAATGGCATTCTATGTGTTCACACTCATTTAAGGAGGCGTTATCATGACAACGATATTGAACTTATTGGCCGTCGGGCGGGACATTCAGTGGCAAGTTTTCGGTCTGGTGCTCGGAATTTTTCTCGCGCTGGCGCTGATTTTTACCGTTTTTATTCTCATTATCACCAAGGTATGTCACATCCAGGAAGACGAAAAAGCCGTTAAGATCTTAAATCTTCTGGGCGGCTCGAACTGCGGCGGTTGCGGCCAGTCCGGTTGCGCCGCGTTTGCAAAGAAGCTTGCCGAAGGGAAGGGCGACCCCACCGCCTGCCATTCCTGCCCCGCGGAAAACCGCGCGGAAATCGCCAAGATACTCGGCAAACAGATCGAGGACGAAGGCCCCACCGTCGCCGTCGTGCATTGCGCGGGTGGGGATAAAGCCGCCAACAAATTTGAATACAACGGCTATGCCGACTGCACTTCCCGCAGCGGCCTGCTCGGCGGACAAAAACTCTGCCCTTCGGGTTGCCTCGGCGGCGGCACCTGTGAAGCCCATTGCCCTTCGTTCGCCATACATACCAAAAACGGCGTGAGCTCCGTGGACAGAGATCTTTGCACTTCCTGCGGGGTCTGCATGAACAAATGCCCCAAGCACCTCATCGGCCGTATCCCCAGGAGCGCAAAAGTCTATGTCGCCTGCTCGAACAACTGCCGCGGCAAGGAAGCCAAAGACCTCTGCGAGGTCAGCTGCATCGGTTGCGGGCTGTGCGCGAAAAACTGCCCCGAAGGCGCCATCACGATGGTCAACAACCTGCCCGTCATCGACTATAAAAAGTGCGTCGGGTGCAAAGTCTGCGTACAGAAATGCCCCCGCCATTCCATCAAGGAAATCGAAGACTGAAAATCGGAAACCGATTGAAAAAAAGCCGCTTTTAAGCGGCTTTTTTCCTTTTTTCATCTTGTAAAAACAGAAAAATTTCTTTTTTCAAATAAAAACAGCGCATCCAGGCATGACGACAGTATTTTTTCCGTCTTCTCTTCCGCATCTTCCTCCGCGCCTTCCGCGTCGTGAACAGACGCTTCCGAAATCTTTTTATGTACCCAATTCTCCGGACGTATTTTTTTGAAACATTTGAAAAAGCTTCTCTCCACTTCCGGATGCACTTTGAAAAGGGTCTCTGCTCCGTGCGTTGAAAAGACCAGATCGACCCTGATATTTTTCCATCTACCGGCATCTATTTCATACAGGGCATAAGGTGCAAATCCCCACCCGCTTTCAAAATCATCGAACCGTGGAAAAACCGAACAAAGCGCGGACGTGGAAAAACGGATATATCTGCCTTTTTCACACAGCGCTTCCTCAAATATGATGTCTTTGTTATTTTCGGAAAGTTTTTTCAGCGCATACAGACAAACATCATAAAATTTATGATAAGCGGTCAGAGAAATCCGATCGCCGATACGAATGTATTTGCGCCTTTTGCTCGTCGGATCAAAGTCCGTGAATTTATATACGCCGATAAAACGATACCCGTTCCGCCCCAAAGAATCCGCAGACTTTGCAAAAACAATGCGCTCTTCTCCCGTTTCCGGCTGATTATCCACCCTTCTGGTGTCGTTGAACTCATAAATCACATTCCCGTCTTCTTCCAGATAATTCTTCCAGCCGGTTCTGCCCACGTTCCGCGGCGCGCCGTTTTTTTGAACGGTAAGCAGGGGGCACCAGACTTTCCGTCCGTCCTGTACGCGAAAGAAAAGTTCCTGCATCCCCTTCCTGTATCCGCAATGAAAACATTCCGAAACTTCCCAGGCGGTACGAAAAACAAGCCCGTCCTGTACCGAAAGGAATTTTGCCCGCAAAGCCAGCTCAAACGCGGGCGTGTCAAAATCCCAACGCAATTCCCGCTTGTTCATTTCATCCATAATCACTTGGACGGCGTCGTCAATCTGCTTGTTGAGTTCATCATACGATTTATCCGCCTTTATCCGCAAGGGAGGATACTTGATTTTGGACTCATCGACAGCAAGCATTTTTAATATTTTGTCATCGGCGAGGGACTTCTCCATTTCCCGAATGCGGCGTTCATCCTTTTGGCTCTGCTCTAACGAGTCATGATACTCTTCATCGCATTCAACGGCAATATTCAATTGCGGGAAATATAAATCAATAAGCCCGTAACGATTGTCCGCTCTCTTGACATATTGTTGCGTAACCGGCTGAAGGTTTTCCATCTTTTCCGCCGGCGCCCTGCAAAGAAGTCTTTGCCAGATGGCATTGACGACATAATTTTCTTCGTCTTTTCTCTTGGTTCGGCTGAATGTTTTTATGATATATGACTTTTTATCAAAACCGTTCTTCCCTTCCTTGTGCATACATACATTCCTTCCTTTCTATCGGTCTCATCATTCGATTATATCACCGCGCAAATGCGATTGTCAAACATTTACTCCTCGGCAAAGCCTCTCTCTTTTGAAGATTTTTCTCTATTTTCATATTGCTTTTTCGGAAACAATGTGTTATAATGAAAACAGCGGATACCGCCAAAGGAGAAAAAATATTCATGAAAATTGCCATTACGCTCGACAGCGCTTGCGACCTGACTCCTGAACTGTTGAAAAAATATGATTTCCGTACCATCCCCTTCACCGTCAACCTCGGCGGAAAGTCGTTTGAGGACGGACAGATGGATACCATGGACATCTATAAATACGTGGACGAAACGGGCACGTTGCCCAAAACCAGCGCCATCAACGAGGAAAGTTTTTTCAATTTCTTCTCGGAGATCAGAAAAACTTATAACGCGATCATCCATTTCGATATTTCTTCGGACATCAGCAGTACCTATCAGAACGCCGTCAACGCCGCCAAACGCGTGAGCAACGTCTATGTCGTCGACTCCCGCAGTCTCTCCACAGGTATATCCCTCCTCGCCATCTATGCGCGGGAATTGACCAAGACGGTCAACGATCCCAAAAAGATCGCCGAACAGGTCCGCGGGCTGACCGATAAGGTACAGGCCAGCTTTGTTGTCGAACGGCTGGACTACCTCTATAAAGGCGGAAGATGTTCCGCGCTCGCTCTGTTGGGTGCAAATATCCTGAAAATACGCCCCCAGATCGTATTGCAGGACGGAAAAATGAAACCGACGCGCAAATACCGCGGTAAAATGGTCAAAGTCGTCGCCGATTATTGCCGCGACGTCTTGCGCGAATACCCCGACGCGGATAAAAAAATTTGTTTCGTTACCCACAGCCGCGCTACGCAGGATATGATCGACGCGGCAAAAGAAGCAGTGCATGCCGCAGGCTTTGAAGAGGTGTACGAAACCATTGCCGGCTGTACCATTTCCAGCCATTGCGGCAAAAATACGCTCGGAATCCTCTTTATGAATAAATAAGAATTCCCCTTCTTACAGAGAAAATCAACGCGGCACGCCGATTGCAATCGGCGTGCCGCGTTTTTCGCATCCGGCTTGATTTTTCTCTGTAATTGCATATATTTCATATCAAAACAGTCAATGCTCTGCCCTCATGCTGTGCTTGTATCTTCGCCCGAAAACGCAAACACCGCGTTTCTCACACAAAAGCGCGCCCTTAAAAACAGGGCGCGCCACTTCTTTAGTCCTTTTCTTCCATCCGGAAAAATTTTTCCGTTCCCTATGTCGTGGTCGGCGCCGAAGTACCGTTCCCGATCAACAACGGAATGAAAAAGATCGCCGAAACGGCCAGCATCACACAGGTCAGCGCAATGACGACGACAGCGGCAACTGCATAACCTTTCACACCGCACCGCACATATCCCGCAACGCAGACAACGGTAACCAAGGAGGAAACGACCTGTCCGATCAGCGCAAGCATTACGAGAGGAATAATCGCGATGAGCCCCAATCCCGCAAGGGATTGTTCTTCCCGTAAAGCCAGCGCGTCCCTCATCCCGTTTAACGCAAAGACGAAACAAAGCACCGCGACGATAAAAAAGATACAACCCGCAATCATTCTTACTTTTTTGATCATTTTCCCCCCTTTTCTCCGTTCAAATGCTATTCGAATACGCTCCGAAGCCGGAAATAAAACTTCCCGATCAGACTTTTTGTAAGCTTATAGTATCATATTTTTGCCCGTCTGTCAATGGGGAATTTTTATTTTTTCCGTTCGTTGCAGAATGGAAGATTGCCACCCGTCCCCTCGCCCACGCCACAGCACCGTCCGCACCACTGGGGCGCGGACGCACATTTCTTTCAAAGCGATTTTTCGACAGGTTAAAAAATTCCTATTTCTTTCTCGGCGTGTTGAAACATTCATGTATAAATCCTTGCATTCATCCGTTATGACGAGTCAACGATACTTCCGTCCATACTTTGAGCGGGAATTTTTCCGACATTAAAATATGCACCCCGAAAAACACAACCCGGATGGTGCATACCATGAATACGAAGAAACTATTAAAATTTGAAATTTTTTTCACTGTTCCCATCGCCCTGTCCGAACCAATCCGATCGGAGAAACGACCTTTCCCTTCCCGACGTTGCGCCAACCGCGGTTCAAAACCCTCCGAATGCCGCGGCCTGAAACGGCGCGCACCCTTTTTACCGCAACAGCAAACACAACAAGGACGCAAAAAAAGTCTCATCGACCGGGCTTATCCGACAACGATTTCTCCTCCGCCGTTCTCCGAATACGTCTTTCCCTCGATCACCAATCCGTGCGGCACGCATACGATGGTCTGCCCCGCGCGGCGGATGTGCATCAACGTGCAATCCTTCCCCGCACTGCAATCGGCGTCCGACATATCGGCGGTGCGCGCCGCGTTGTCGACCGTCAGAAGATTGAACCCGCCTTCTGCCGTATAGATGAAAATACGCGTCTCGTCCCCCTGTGTTTCCGTGGAAAACAGACTTTCTTTTCCCGTTTCAGCTTGCAGGGCTCGGCTTTCAAAGTCATAAACGGCGATACGATCGCCGTCCGAACGTATTTCCAGATAATCGATCAGGATCGGTTCCGATGTATACACAAGCAACAGGCTCACCGAAAGCACAACAGCCAGCAAGAGCACCGCATAGACGATCAGATCCCAACGAGAAAAAAATTTATTCTTTCGTACTTGTTTGGTTTCTTTTAAGGACATGATTTCTGTACCCCAAGCCGACGACAACGGCGACGACGGCGACGGCAATCACCGCGCCGATGACAAGTTGCAACGGGTCGAAAGCGGAAGAAGGTTCGTAAACGAACGTCCCGTCCTGCATATAGCCGCAAAGCACAAACCCGTTTGCCGCCGTATTGAGCGTTATCTCCGATTTTTCACAATTGGCAATGATTTCGTATTTTCCCGTCTGTGCGTTCTCCCAGACGAAAAACGCCTGCTTATCCTTGAGTTCTTCCGTGATAAATTCTATCGCCCGCTCCTTTCCCATCACGCAGACGGCCGTCGTCAGCGCATCATTTTCTGCCGCGCGCCCGCCCACGATGCACGCCGTACATATATCCGTATCGATCGGTTTACCCGTTTCAGCAGAAATAATATGGCAATATCTTATATTATGTGTGACATAATACTTCTCATAATCGCCGCTTGTAGACAATCCGCACTCTTTTGCGCGTAAATCGACGATGGTATCCCCGTTCAATCCGCTCTCTTCGGCGCGGGGATTCTGCACTTTTACCGTAAACTTCCCGTCGGCAGACAAAGAATTGCGCAAAAGATATACACTGCTGTCGCCCACCGAAATGTTGCCGTTTACAAAGCCGTACTCCGCAAAAATACCCGCGGCAACGTCGCACGCATAGCCTTTGGCAATGCCGCCCAGATCGAGTTTGACGGCGTATTCCCTGCCGTCCACCGTCACGGTCGTTTTCGGTTTTGTGACGGAATAGATGCCGTTTTCGGCGTGCACCGACACTTCGTCAAACGCCGCCAGCGTCTGAAAGGCCTCTATATACCGCTCCTGCGGCAATTCGTTGCGGTAATCCTGCCTGTCATACGGCTCACAAGGAATATATTCGTCGGTATAAAAACGCGGAGAAAAGCCCCAAAGATCGACCAACGGCGCCACGGACGGATCGTATGCTCCTTCCGTGCGCGCGTACAGATCTTTCGCCAAGGACAAAAGCGCATAAGTCTCTGCCGATATCTGCATGCTTTCGCCGGGCGACAGTTGATCGTTGAAGCGCGCAATCTCGCTTTCAGGCAAGGAAACGCTGACCGCACTCTCGATGGCGGCGATCGCCGCCTCTGCCCTTTCACATGTCTCCTCCGCAAGCGCCTGTTGCGATTGCGGCACGAGGAGCTGAAAGGTCACGATCGTGGCGAAATAATCGGTATATTCCCGTCGGACGGTCACCGTCTCTTCTCCTTCCGTTTCCGACTTCAAACCCGACGAGGAAAGGAAAGACTGTTGTACAGGCGCTTCCCGTTTTTCCGACGGATACGGTGACGCAAAAAAAGGAACCGCCGACAAGGACAAAAAGGCAAGCGAAAAGATTATGGGCAGTATACCTTTGATTTTCAATATTTTCACCTCCTCACGCCCGACAGCGTATCCTTGCGAAACTTATCCGGAAAAAAAGCTCATGAGCGAGCAAATTTCCCGCAAAAGAAAAGTGCCTGAAACTGCGATGAGACAGAATGTATTTTTTCCTTTCGGGGAGAAAAAAAGCCGCAATCGGTCATTGCATCAATAACGCGCTTGCGGCTTTTTGTAAATTTCTTACTTCGCGTATTCCACGCTTCTGAATTCGCGGATGACGTTAACTTTGATCTGGCCGGGGTATTCCAATTCGCTCTCGATTTTCTTGGCGATATCCTTGGCGAGGAACAGTGCCTGCGCATCGTCGATCTGTTCGGGTTTGACGATGACACGCACTTCGCGTCCCGCCTGAATGGCATAGCTCTTGTCCACGCCGCCAAAGGAAGATGCGAGCTCTTCCAGTTTTTCCAGACGTTTGATATAATTTGTGCCCGTCTCATGCCGTGCTCCCGGTCTTGCGCCCGAAATGGCGTCTGCCGCCTGCACCAGAACCGCTTCGATGGTCTTGGGCTCGACATCGCCGTGGTGCGCCTGAATGGCGTTGACGATGTTGGGATTTTCACGGTATTTCTTGGCGAGTTCGGCGCCGAGTTGCACGTGCGTGCCCTCCTGCTCGTGATCGACCGCCTTGCCGATATCATGCAACAATCCGGCGCGCTTTGCAAAGTTGACGTCCAAACCGAGTTCCTGCGCCATCAGTCCTGCAAGCTGCGCCACTTCGATGGAATGCTTATAGACGTTCTGGCCGTAACTCGTTCTGTATTTGAGTTTACCGATGAGTTTGATAAGTTCGGGATGCAGACCGAAAATGCCGACTTCAAACATGGCATTTTCGCCCGCTTCTTTAACCTGCTGATCGAGCTCCTTGCGCACTTTCTCGACCGTCTCTTCGATGCGTGCGGGATGGATTCTTCCGTCCGAAATCAATCGTTCGAGCGCAATGCGCGCGACCTCTCTTCTGACGGGATCGAACCCCGAAAGGATGACCACTTCGGGCGTATCGTCGATGATGAGCTCGATGCCCGTGGCATTCTCGATCGCGCGGATATTCCGTCCCTCGCGGCCGATGATGCGCGCTTTCATGTCGTCATTGGGCAACGGCACGGTGGAAACCGTCTTTTCGGACGCCTGATCGGCGGCACAGCGCTGAATGGCAAGAGCAATGATGTTTTTGGCATTGAGGTCTGCTTCGTCCTTGGCGGCCTGTTCCATATTGCGCACCTGCACGGCAACCGATTCGCGCGTTTCCTGCAAGATCTCTTCGCGCAACAGGTTGGTGGCCTCCTCTTTGGTCAGCTGCGCAACCTTTTCCAGCTCCTGTACCATCAGTTCGTGCTGATGATCGAGTTTTTCCTGCACGGCCGCGACTTCCGCCTCTTTGGCCGTCAATGCAGCTTTCTGGCGTTCAAGGGTCTCGTTTTTCCTGTCGAGCGAGCTCTCCTTCTTGTCCAGCACGTCTTCGCGTTGGGTCAGGCGCGCCTCCAGTCGTTGCAGTTCCGCTTTTTTCTCTTTGGATTCGTGTTCAAATTCTTTTCTGAGTTTAAGATCCTGTTCCTTTGCTTCCAGAATTGCTTCTTTTTTCAATCTTTTCCCCTCGGTTTCCGCGTTGGCGATAATTTCTTCCGCCCGCTTGTTCGCGTCGCCGAGTTTCTTTTCCGTATTTTTACGGTAGCCGAAATTAAAAATCAAAAAACCGATGATGCCGCCCGCGATCAGTGCAAGAATCGGAAGACCGATCACAAGCACAAAATCCAAAGGCTCGCTGATTGCAAGAAACAGGGTGCTTAGAGAGTTGTTCATGTCTAAACCTCCTGTTGAAATATATTTGATGAATATACAAATAATGCCGCAATTGGCAGTACTATACTATCAATCCTTTATATTGTACAACATATTTTTTAAATTGTCAATGGGGTGAAGAATAATTTATGACCGAAATAAAAAATTTCCCTTTTTTTCGGACATGGGTCGCCCGCTTTTTCTCTCTTTTCTTATAAATAACCGCCGCAGGCAGAGCCTGCGGCGGTTATTTATTTGGCGCATCCGCGTTTTTTTAATCGGAAAGCGTTATGTTTTCCAGTTCGCTCAGCCAAAGCGTTGCCTGCGCATCCGACGGCATACGCCAGTCGGCACGCGGAGAGAGCGTCACGGAACCGATCTTCACACCGTCGGGCATACAGGAGCGTTTGAACTGCTGCGAAAAGAACCGACGATAGAAATTTTTCAGCCATTTGAGAACGGTCTTTTCGTCGTACGCGCCCGCAAAACTTGTCCTGGCGAGAAAGAATACCTTTTTGGGCGAAAAGCCCCAACGCACGACGTGATAGAGAAAGAAATCGTGCAATTCATAAGGCCCGATGAGATCCTCCGTCTTTTGCGCGATCTTCCCGCTCTTATCGGGCGGCAACAGCTCGGGCGAAATTTCCGTGTTCAACACGTCCTCCAAAACGGTTTGCAGTTCCCCGCCCGTCTCCGTGCCGACGGCTTTTACCAGATATTTGACCAACGTCTTGGGCACCGACGAATTGACGGCGTACATACTCATGTGGTCGCCGTTGTAGGTACACCACCCGAGCGCGAGCTCGCTCAAATCCCCCGTTCCGATGACCAGTCCGCCCTCTTTGTTGGCGACGTCCATCAGAATGAGGGTACGCATACGCGCCTGTGCGTTTTCATAGGTAACGTCCGTCTTCTCCCGATCCTGTCCGATGTCTTCGAAATGACAAAGCACGCTCTTTGTAATGTCGATTTCCCGCGAAGTTGCGCCGACGCAGTCAATCAGCCGCAAAGCGTTGTCGTGCGTGCGGCTCGTCGTGCCGAACCCCGGCATTGTGACGGCAACGATCTCTTTTCTCGGCCTGCCGACGATGTCGAAAGCCCGCGCGGTAACCAGGAGCGCGAGCGTGGAGTCCAGTCCGCCGGATATGCCGACGACGGCGCACTTTGCGCCCGTATGGCGCAATCTCTTTGCCAGCGCGTTGGCCTGCATGGCCAAAATCAGATCGGCGCGTTCTTTGAGCTCCTTTCCGTCGGACGGAACAAACGGCGTGCGGGAGAAACGCCTGTTCAACGGCATGGAACAAGGACGTACGGAAAACGAAACCCGCCGCACGGACGATTCCGTTTCAAATGTCGTCGTCTTGCGCCGCTCGCAAGCCAGCTTCTGCACGTCTATTTCCGAAAGAAGAAGGGTTTCTTTTTCAAACAATCGGTTTTCGGCCAAGAGCGTGCCGTTTTCGGCGATCAGGCAATGCCCGCCGAATACGGCGTCCGTCGTCGACTCCCCGATGCCCGAAGAGGCATACACATAGCCGCAGATGCACCGCCCCGACTGGGATTGCACCAACATAGTGCGGTACTCTTTTTTCCCGATCACCTCATTGGACGCCGAAAGATTGACAACGACCGTCGCCCCCTGTCGCGCAAGCGCGCAGGACGGCGGAACCGTACTCCAGAGATCCTCGCAGATCTCGCATCCCACGGCGAGATCGGGGATATTTTCGGCGCACAGGAGAATATTTCCGCCGAACGGAACGCGTTCCGCCCCTACCGTCACGAAACATTCCCGATCCTGCCCGTCCGACTCTCTCCATGCGGTAAATTGCCGCTGTTCGTAAAACTCCCCGTAATTGGGCAGATGTCTTTTGGGAACGAATGCAAGGATTTTGCCGCCGCAGACGGCAGCGGCAACATTGTAGAGCTTGCCCGCAAAGACGAGCGGCAGACCGATGAAGGCAAGAACGCCCGATTCCTTTGCGCCTTCCGCGATCGTCTGCAAGGCTTGCAGACAGGCAGCCGGCAACAACGGTTGCAAAAAGAGATCGGAACAGGTATAGCCGCTGAGCGCGAGTTCGGGAAATACGGCGATCTGCACGCCCCTTTTTGCACATTCTTCCAGTTTTTCCGCAATTCGCCCGGCATTGTATTTCACATCCGCAACGCGCATATCGGGCGTTACCGCCGCGACGCGCACAAATCCGTAATCGGTCGCCATTTTTTCTTCCGTCCTTTTACCGTTCTTTCCGTTTTGTCGGGGCTCCTCTTCCGACACGACAGCGTTGCAACTGATAACCGTCCGCGCGGCGCGTTTACAACGCACCGCGCGGACACATCTGTTCAAAATCGAATTTTTCAATCCTGCTCGGCGTCCTTTGCTTTGACGACTTCGCGGATCTTCTGATCCATCTCCGCCATGATCTCGGGGTTATCTTTGAGATATTGCCGCATCTTATCCCTGCCGTTGGCGACCTTTTCGCCGTTATAACTGAACCATGCACCGCTCTTTTCAAGTACGCCGTACGCTACGCCCATATCGATAATGCATCCTTCGCGGGAAATGCCTTCGCCGTAAATGATGTCAAATTCCGCCTGACGGAAGGGCGGCGCGAGCTTATTCTTGACGATCTTGGCGCGCGTCTTGTTGCCCATCGCCCCTTCGCTGTCCTTGATGAGATCGGCCTTGCGCACATCGATGCGGATGGACGCATAGAATTTAAGCGCTTTGCCGCCCGGCGTGGTTTCGGGGTTGCCGAACATGACGCCGACTTTTTCGCGCAACTGGTTGATGAAGATGACACAGGTCTTGGACTTATTGACGATGGCGGTCAGTTTGCGCAGTGCCTGCGACATCAGCCGCGCCTGCAAACCGACGTGGCTGTCGCCCATATCCCCTTCGATCTCCGCCTTTGGCGTGAGCGCGGCGACGGAGTCGACGACGATGATATCCACCGCCGAACTTCTGACCAGCGCGTCCACGATGTCGAGCGCCTGTTCGCCCGAATCGGGTTGAGAAACGTACAGTTCTTCGAGGTTTACCCCGAGTTTCTTGGCATAAACGGGGTCAAGCGCGTGTTCGGCATCGACGAACGCCGCAACGCCGCCCATCTTCTGCGCCTCGGCGACGACGTGCAGGGCAACAGTCGTTTTACCGGACGATTCGGGACCGTAAATCTCGATCATTCTGCCGCGGGGCATACCGCCGATGCCGAGCGCGAGGTCAAGGGTCAGACAACCCGTGGGGATGACTTCGATGTCGGTATTGCCGGCATTGTCCCCCAGCTTCATGATGGCGCCCTTGCCATATTGCTTTTCAATCTGCGCCAGAACCGAATCCAGCGCCTTCAATTTTTCCTGATTCATTTTTATACTCCTCGTATTATTCCTTCAAAAGCCTGTACACCGCGAACAGCGCATAGTTCACCGCCGTACCGGTGATACACTCTCTGTCCCCCGGGAATACATATTCATTGACATAAATCTTGCCGTTTATACCTGCGGCGATATAGCACAGTCCGACAGGCTTCTTGGTCGAATCGGACTTGGGCCCCGCGATGCCCGTCGTTGCGACGCATACGTCGCAATTGCCTGCGGCGAAGAGCCCTTCGGACATTTCATGGGCCGTCTGCGCGGACACTGCGCCGTATCGTTTCAGCGTATCCTCCTTGACGCCGAGGCGCGCTGTCTTGGACTCGTTGGAATAGGTGTTGAGCCCTTCGGAAAATACGGCGCTCACGCCGGGGACACGCACCATAGCGGCGGAAACCCGTCCGCCCGTGAAGGACTCCGCCGTGGAAAATTTATATTTCCGCAAGGTCAGCGCCTCATACACCCGCTCGGCGAGCGGCGTGTCGTCCAGTGCGTACACGTACTCTTCCAGTTCGGAAAGCAGAATGCGCATGATGCGGTCGGCGAGCATTTTCGGGGTCACGGCGTCATAGATGACTTCCAACCTGCCGTCGGCGTATTGTTCGTTATAGTTATACGCCAGCGCGTCGCCGCTGACGGCATACGCTTTGCCGAGCGCCTCTTCCACCTTTTCGTGCGGCGCGCCGACCATGCGCAAAATCATGCGGTCGTGCCGTACGTTGAAAATCTCGTCCAGGGCGGGCACAACGATTTCCGCGGCGGACTTTTTGCCCGCTTCTCCCGCAGGGAGAACGCAAAGACAGGTCTTGCCTTGGCGGGCAATCCCGTTTTCCGAAGAAAATTGCAGGGAAAAAGTCTGTTCGAGGTTATGTCTGATGCCGTCCACGAGAACGGCATCCGCACAGACGCAGACAAAATCCGCGGTGCCGAAAAAGCCGTTCAGCGCCTCGTGCAGTTCTCCCACGCGATCGTAAGGCAGAAGCCGCACCTCGTCCAGAAAATATCCGCCCGAAAGAAAGGCATCGGTCACCGCGGAAAAATCGGGGTTGAGAATGCCGTTTTTCTGATTGCGGAGCACGATACAAACGTTTTTCATCTCTTTTTGTCTTTGAATACCTCGCGATTGGAGACGATGTATGCGATGCCCGAAACGATGGTCATCAATACGGCAAGGCAGAAGAGCACGAAGCCGACGACAAAGAGCACGAAGCCCGCGTCTTTATTGATGTAATAGAGAAAATCGATGCAGAAAATGAGGAAAAAAAGCGCGAAATCCTGCAATACGGTCTTGATCTTTCCGAGCATCCCCGCAGAAAGGACGATGCCTTTTTCCGCCGCGATTTCGCGGAATCCGCTGATGATCAGCTCCCGCGCGAGAACGACGGCGACGAAAATGCCGAAGCAAACATACATCCAATCATACGTGCCCATAAAATTCTTGTTGGTCAGAAGGACGATGAACGCCGTGGAAACGAGCACTTTGTCCGCAATGGGATCGAGGAATTTGCCGACCGTGGAAACGACGTTATATTTCCGCGCGATATACCCGTCCAGAAAATCGGTGAACGCGGCAACGGCAAAGATGCACGCCGCCCAGATTTTCGATCCCTCGAAAGAGAGATAGAAAAAGAGCACGAACAGCGGGATCATGCAGATTCGGACGATCGTGATCACGTTGGGGGAAATGATGTCGGGAACAATGCGTTTTTTGTCCTTATACTGAGGTTTCTTCATCTTCATACTCCTTTGTGCAGCCATAGAGGTCATAGCTGTCCGCTTTTTTAATGATTATATCGTATTCTTCCCCCTGCACGGCGTGCAGGGAACGGAAATATACTTTTCCGTCAATGTCGGGGGCGTTTCTGTACGTTCTGCCGACGAAACATTCCCGATCATAGTCCACGCCGTCACAGACGACGCGCACCGCCGTGCCGACCAAAGCGGCCGATTTTTCGGCGGAAATGCCTTCCTGTATTCTGTACAGCGCCTTGACGCGCCTGTTCTTTACCGCCGGCGACACCTGCCCTTTGAGCTTCGCCGCCGCGGTGTCGGGTTCCTTGGAATAGGCAAAGAATCCGCAATTGTCCAGACGCACTTCCTGCAGGAATTCCGCCAAGGCGCGGTGTTCCTCCTCGGTTTCCGTGGGGAAACCGCAGATGAACGTGGAGCGGAAACAGACGTCGGGGATCTCCCGCCGTATCTTGTCAAACAGCGCGATGTATTCCCTTCTCGTCCCCTTTCGGTTCATCAGTTTGAGGATCCTGTCCTCGCTGTGCTGCAAGGGAATGTCAAAATAATGCAACATCTTGGGGTTATCCCGCACTTCGGCGATCAGCTCGTCCGAAATGGCTTCGGGATAACAGTACAGCAGGCGTATATGCCCGATATTTTCCAATGCCGAAAGCCGCCGCAGCAGTTCTACCAGTTTATTCTCCCCGTAACGGTCCTCGCCGTACCGCGTGACGTCCTGCGCCACGAGAATGAGTTCGGAAAGATCCCCGAGGTCTTCCGCCTCCCGCACGAGTTCCTCCATGGGATAGGAGCGGTATTTGCCCCGTATCTTGGGAATGAGGCAATATGTACAGCGATTGAAACAGCCGTCGGCGATTTTGAGATAGGCATAGTGCCCCTCCGTGGAGAGCACGCGCTCACGCAAAAATGCGCCGTCGCCGCAACCGACCATATCGATCTGTCCGCCTGTCTGTCCGTGTTCTTTCCGGTAGGACGCTTCCAGAGCGTCAAAAATCTTGTCATAATCCTCGATGCCGAGGAAGACGTCGGCCTCGGTGAGCTGTCCGATCAGCTCGACCGAAAACTTTTGCGGCAGACAGCCCGTAACGACGAGTTTTTCCAGCTTTGCGCCGCGGCGGGCGTCGCAGGCGATGACCGTTTCGATCGCCTCTTTTCTGGCCGCATTGAGAAAGGCACAGGTATTGACGACGATGATTTCCGCTTCGTCTATGTCATCCGTCAGCTGGCAGCCGTTCGCCGTCAGGATACCCATCAGTTTTTCGCTGTCCACGCGGTTCTTGTCGCAACCGAGAGAAACGATGTAAAAATGCTTGTCCTTGAGAAAATCAGAGTTCACCGTATTTCTCCCTGAATTCATCGGCCGTTAAGAGCACTTTGCGGGATTTTGCCCCTTCAAAGGGAGAAATATACCCGCTCATCTCCATCCATTCGATGATTTTTCCCGCTTTGTTGTATCCGACCGAGCATTTCCGCTGAATCATGGAAATGGAAGCACTGCCCGATTGCACGACATAACGCAGAGCGTCGATGTAGACGGGTTCCACTTCTCCGTCCCCCGCATCGTCGCCGACACTGCCGTTCCCCGCGCTCTTGCCGCCGCTGTCAATGAATTCTGCCGCGGTTTCGTCGTAATACGCTTCGTTGTGTTCGCGGATAAAATTACAGAGTCCCTGCAATTCCTTGTCGCTGATCCATGCGCCCTGCACGCGCTCCATGGAGAACATACTGCCCGTCTTATACAGAAGGTCTCCCGCGCCGAGCAGGTTTTCCGCCCCCGACTCGTCGAGGATGACTCGGGAGTCGACTTCCGCGCCGACGCGCAATGCCACGCGCGAGCTTAAGTTGGATTTCAGAACGCCCGTGATGATGTCCACGGAGGGACGCTGGGTAGCCAACACGAGATGAATGCCCGCCGCGCGCGCCTTGGCCGCCAGACGGCCGATGCGGTCCTCCACGTCCTTTTTGGCCTGCAACATAAAGTCTGCAAGCTCGTCCGCCACGACGACGATCTTGGGCAGTCTGTCCGCACGCTCGGACACGGCCGCGTTGTATTCGTCGATATTGCGCACGACTTTCCCCGTCTCCGTCATCTGCGTGAAGAGGGTGTAACGGTGTTCCATCTCGTTGATGAGCCAATTCAGGACAACAATGGCCTTATTGACGTCCGAGATGATCTCGTTGACCATCAGGTTGGGGAGCCCGCGGTAGGCGGCAAATTCGTTCCCCTTCGGATCGATGAGGATGAGCCGCATCTCCTCGGGCGAATATTTCATGATTAAAGACACGATAAGCTGGTGCAAAAATACACTCTTACCGGAGCCGGACGTACCCGCAACCAGCAAGTGGGTCATTTTCACCAGACTGCTGCAAACGGGTTTGCCTTCGATGTTCTTGCCCAAACAGAAAGTCAGCGAGCCGGGCTTGGCGTTGACGTACTCCTCCGCCCGCAACATGGTGCGCATGCCGACCGTGGAGCGTTTGCGGTTGGGCACTTCGATGGCAATCGTGCCCTGCGAGAAGTTGGACATAATATTGATCTTCTCGGCGCGCAAAGCCATGGCGATATTGTCCGCACAGCGGGCAATCGACTTGACCGTCACGTTCTTGGGGAAATTGATGTCGTACCGCGTGAACGTCGGGCCGACTTTCACGGCGACGATCTCCACGGCGATGCCGAACCCTTCCAGGGTCTCCACGATCCCCTGTTTGCTCCATTCGATCTCTTCGTTGCTGACCGACAAGCTGTCGGGATAGTCGTCAAAAATTTCCAGCGTCGGACGCACGTATTCCTTGAATACGCGCGGCTTCGGCTTGGCGGGAACAGGTGCAGGAACAGGTGCGGGCGCGGGAGCGGAGGCGGATATTCCCTCCGCCGCGGACACGCTTCCTTCCCGCGCGGGCGGAACAATGTTCCCGCGCTCGGACACATCCATGCGATCACGAGCAGGCGGCATTCTGTCCCCTCCCCTATCGGGCAAGCGGTCCGTCCTTTCTCCGCGATCCGTCCTGTCGCGCATGGCGGAAGAGAGTCCTTCTCGGCCGCGATCGGCCGAAAGTTCTCTGCGGGAATCGACGCGGAAATCGGCAACGTCGTCCTCGGAATCCACGGCGTTGTCCGCACCGAAATCTCCGTCAAACAACCCCTCTTTTTCCGATGAAAACAACGTTTCCCCGTCGTCATCATCGGCAGGCAAAACGCCTCTTTGCGGCGTCTGCCGCGGCAACGGCCGTTCGGCCGCCTGCATTTCCCGATCGGCGCGGAACCGCTCTCCGAGCGTCATGTTCCGACCGCTTTCCTCCTCCGCCTGTGTGCGGGGAAGCTCTTCATTTACCCCGACGCGGGCAGAAGGCTGTGTCTCTCCGCCGCGCGAAGAACGGAACCCCGTTCCCGCGTCGGTGCGAACGGCACTTTCTTCTTGTTCCGCCCGAACAGCATTGTCCCTTGCGGGCGGCGTAACGCCCTGCGAACGTTTTACCGCCGAAGTGTCCACGGGCGCATGATAAGAAGGCCGAATCGGTTCGGACTGATCGGCTCCGTCATAACTTTCTTCATAAATCTCCCCCGCCTGCCCTGCGGCATTCTGCGGCGCGGGATCATAGGCACCGAACACATCCTTTTTGTACATAGAGTAGGCGGCGGGCGCGCTTCCGTCCTCGCGCACAACCTCGCGCGGATGCGCGGCGGGCGCGTTGTTCCCGTCGATGCCCTTGGCATACATATCGGTGTAGGAAGAGGCGGAATATCCCGTCTGCACAGTGCTCGCCTCCCCTTTCCCCCCGTCCTGCGGCGTGCTCGTCTGCGGACGGTTATTGTAATGAGAAGACGAATCAAAGATCAGATTTCGATTGCGATAATCGGCGGGATTGCCCGAACCGTACAGAATGTTCTTGTTTCGATCGGGAGAAGAATAATCTTCTTCCCTGCTCTCCTTGCCTTCGTTCTTTCCGTACAGTACGTTTCTGCCCGTTTCGGCACTCATGCCGCCAGTATAGCTCTGTTGTCCCTGCGGTTGCACGGAAGAAAACGGTCTGTCGCTGCTCGGACGGCCGTCGGCATATCCCTGACGGGTTGCTTCGCCATAACCGTATCCGTAACCGCCGCGGTCAATGTTGCCGTTTCCCGTTCCTGCATTGCCGTAATAATTTTTTGTCCCGTACGCTCTGTCGGGTGCGGCAGGCGCGCCGTAAGAAGGCGCGGCCGGTGCGCTATAGGAAGGTGCAGGCGGCTCGTTATACGAAGGCGCGGCGGATGATGCGCCGTTCTGTCCGCCGTACGAGGAATCCGCATACATACCGCCGTAAGGCAAATCTTCTTCTGCGCCCTGCGGCACTCGTACATTGTCCAATTCCGAAAAAGAAACGGGGCGGGCGTTCTGATTTTCCCCCTGCGTCGTTTCTTTTCCGTTCGTCTTATCCTTTCCGCGCAAAGCGCCGAAAGAGAGGCGAATGCCCTTATAGCGCAAAACGGAATTGACGAAGAGATACAGACAAAGCACGATTCCCGCGGAAAACAGGATGTATGCCCCCGCATGGGAGGCGAGTGCGGTGACGGGATAGGTAACGAGTCCGCCGATCAGGCCGAAAGGCGTGCAGCCAAACGCACCGTTTTCTCCCGCCGCAAAACAGGCAGAAAGAAATTCTCCGTAATTCGTCTGCGGATACCCTGCCGTCACGGCGGCGTGTACCAGGAGTCCGATGAGCGCAACCAGGCAAAAGCCCGAAGCCGTCATCATCCTGCCGGGAATGAAATTTTTACCCGTAACGAGCACAACGCCCAGATAAAGCAACGCCAAAAAGACGAAATACGTCATAAAACCGAACGCACCGAAGAGAAAAGAAGTGATGGCCGTTCCTATTTCCCCGAAAAGCAGATTACCGGTAAAAGAAATAAGCAGAACGAGCACGCTGAAAACGCCCAACGTAACGCCTACGGTTTCCCTGGTGACAACGGACGGACGATTCTCTTTTTGTTCGCTTTTCTTGTTCTTATTGAACATATGCTTTCGGTGCCTCCCGAAGGCAGTCCTTTCTTTACACTGTCTTCAACTGTTGGTATAACTCTGTTCATTATAACATTTTCTCCGTTGTTTTACAATGATTTTCAATAAATTTTTTCACAATTTTCAAAGAATATATATTTTTAATATATATTTCCCCTGTTTTTCGCGCCTGTATGCGCCGACAGGCAAAAGAATACGGCGGGGAGCGACTTAAAAAATCGCTCCCCGCCGTACCGTGAATTTACCGTCATTTTATCTGCAAGGTTTTCCCGCTTATTTCTCTTCCTCGGAAGTCCGATCGGCGGCAGGCGCATCCGCCGCACCGTCTTGCGTCGCCTGCATTTTTTCACACGTACCGTCGCTTTCCTTTAAGGGATCGGCAGACGGACGGTCTTCCAGATAAGAGTCCGCGGCCTGTTCGACCGCTTCGCTCAGTCCGGAAAAAGGCCTGAACAGCTCGTCCAGCCGCTTTTCGGCTGCCAAATCTTTCTTTTGCAGAAGAGATACCGCAGGTACGATGACAAAGCCCGCCAGCATCGTCCATACCCCTACATAAATGGAGGATCCGAAAAGATAACGATATATAAAAGACTGCGTAAACGCCTCGGGCAGTAAGCCCGCGGAATTACAGAGGGAGATGATCAGCGCGGCGACGGCCGTCAACGTACCGAAGGCAAAACATATCCAGCAACTGAGCTTGCTCATTCGTTTCCAATACAGGCTGAAAAGATACGGTGCCAGAAACGCCCCTGCGAGCGCACCCCAGCTCACCCCCATCATCTGCGCGATGAACGAAAGCTGAAACTCCTCGTACACAATGGCGATCACCGCACTGATGACGATGAAGACCGCGATAAACAGACGGATGAGGAACATCTGTTCTTTATGTCCCAGATCTTTTTTAATCCCCCCCTTGATCAAGTCGAGGGTAATGGTCGAGCTTGAGCTCATGACGAGAGAAGAGAGAGTGCTCATGGACGCCGAAACGACAAGCACGAGAACAAGCGTAATCAGTACGGGATTCAGGCTCTGACTGAGCATCGTGGGAATAATGGAATCGTATCCCGCGGAAACATCCTCGACGAAGAGCCGACCGAATCCGCCGAGAAAATAGCATCCGCCCGCCACGACCAGCGCAAACGCGGTACTGATGATCATGCCCTTGCGAATGGCAGACTGGCTCTTGATGGCATAAAATTTCTGCACCATCTGCGGCAATCCCCATGTCCCGAGACTGGTGAGGAGCACAACCATGATCAGACCGTAAAGATCGGGGCCGAAAAAGGAGGTATACGCCCCTTGCTGTTCCCCTTCCGCAATCTGCGAAAGGTCTATAATCGCCTGATTGAGCCCCCCTTTGCTCATGAGCACCGCTGCCACGACGACGACAATGCCGAACAGCATGATGATCCCCTGGATGAAGTCGTTCCACGCCGTCGCCATGTAGCCGCCGATGAGCACATATACCGCCGTGACCGCCGCCATGATGACGATGCAGACCCAATAATCGATGTCGAATGCCATTTCAAACAGACTGCCCAATCCCTTATACAGGGAGGCCGTATAGGGAATTAAAAAGATAAAAATAATGACCGACGCCGCGATTTTCAATTTATTGTCCGCGAAGCGTTTGCCGAAATAATCGGGCATGGTCGCCGAATCGAGCTGTTGGGTCATGACGCGGGTGCGTCTGCCCAGAACCGCCCAGGCAAAGAGCGAGCCGATGATGGCGTTGCCGATCCCGATCCAGGTCGCCGCGATGCCGAAGTTCCAGCCGAACTGTCCCGCATACCCGATAAAAATAACCGCGGAAAAGTAGGACGTGCCGTAAGCGAACGCCGAAAGCCACGGTCCCACCGAACGGCTGCCGAGCACGAACCCCTGTACGGAAGAGGCACTCTTGCGGCTGCGGACGCCGATGGCGATCATTATGCCGAAAAATATGAGCAATACGGCGACGTATAGTACGATTTCCATTGATTTCGATCTCCTTTGTGCAAAAAACGACCCGTAAAAAATTCATCGCGGGAAGTTGACAGAATAGTGAAAGTATACCATAAACTCAAACAAAAGGCAACTTTTTTATCAGAGTAAATCAAATAAACGCGCCCCGCAACAAAGCGCCCGGCCAAAAGCCGGGCGCTTTGTCTGTTTCTGTCGGTGAATTATACTATTAAGTGCAACAGTGGAGAGAAAAAAAAGGAGTTCATACAAATCTGTGGTAAAATAGAGTTGC